>JAKZWH010000345.1:0-2650 GCA_047515615.1 Acidimicrobiales bacterium
CGCCACCGACAGGGGCGCCCGCCGCAGAGCCCAGCGCCACTCCCCCGCCTCGGCCTCGGATGGATCCGCTCCCCCGCCCTCGGAGCTCACGCGGAGAGCAGCCCCGCCCCGGCCGGGATCGGACCTTGGTCCCGCCGAGACCGAGCCGAGAGTGGACCTCCCCAAGGACCCGGAGGCGCCGGCACGGGCCATGCCCGCGGGGCCGACCTCGAAGCTCACGTCGGCGATGTTGATCCACTGGGCGAGGTCATCATCCAGATCGTCTTCGATGAGCCGGAGCTGGGGCTCAGCCCACAGCACAGCATCGACTAGCGCGGCCGCGTCGCGGGCCTCCCGACCGAGCCGGGCCTTTTCGTCCTCGAGGGCCTCCGTGCGGTAGCGGTCCGTCAGTTGCTGGGGCACGTGGATGTCATCGAGGGCGTCGGCCACCTCTCGCAGGGCGGCGCGCAGCGTTCTTCCCGCGCTCTCAACACGCCTATAGGACTGGTGGCGCCGGTCGGCACCGCGGACGATGCGGTGCGAGACGCCGTAGCGGGCGGCCTGCTCCCGGGTGGCGCCGGTCCGGTCACGCACATGCTCGATGAGCGGCTCGGACAGCTGACTCGTCGCCAGCCGCACGGCTTCTGTCGCGTCGCGGAGCCGTTGAATCTGCTGGTCGCGCAGGCCCGCGCCGGTTGCGGTGGCGACGCGGGCGACCAGGCCCCGGCGCATGGCCGGATCCCACAGCGAGTCGCACAGCATCTCTAGGTGGCCGAAGCTCAGCTCTCGGGTTGTGGCGGCCGTGGCCGAGTCTTCCAGGTTGTGGGCCTCGTCCACGATCAGGTTGAAGTGGCCCGCCTTGAGCGCAGGACTAGCGGCCAGCAGGGCGTGGTTCAGGACGGCGACATGGGCGGTGTTGAGACGGGCCAAGGCCCGCCGGTAGAAGTCCAGTTCGTCGAGTCGGCTGCGGACCGGGCCGGGCCGGGAGTCGACGCTCAGCCTCCATCGCAGCTGACGCAGGGCCCGCAGACTCCCTTCGACCGCAGCCGTGCGCAGGTCCGACCAGTCGCCCGAAGGTGTTTGCGCAACCCAGCCACACAGGATGGCCAGTCCCATGGCGGTGGCGTGGCCGGCCGGATTCTCGCCGGAGTCTTCCTGGAGCCATTCGAGTTCGTCACCCAGCGCCTTGAGGCTGATGTAGTTCTGGCGACCCTTGAGCACGACCACCGAGAACGGCTGCAGCGTTGACTCCAGCTCTTCGAGGGTCTCGAGTATCTGGTCCTGAAGGACGCGGGAGTGGGGCGCGACCACCGCCACCCGGCCGGAGGCCCGGGCCGCCTCGATGGCGGGGACCAAGTATGCGAGCGTCTTGCCGGTGCCGGTCGGCGCTTCGATCATCAGCCGCTGGCCGGGCTTGGCGAACGCCGTCGCGACCAGTTCGGCCATCTCGGCCTGCTGCGGTCGAGGTGTTCGACTCCCGGTCATCAGCGTCCCGCCCTCGCCGAAGGCGTCTACGACAGCGCCAATGTCGAGCGAGCCGGTGGGGACGATGCGATCGGGAACGGGAACTTCGGGAACGACCATGTCGAGCGCAACCGGATCGCGCTGCTGATCGACGAAACCGGCCCACGGGTGCCCCGCCCGGCCAAGGACCCAGCGCTGCAGACGGCGCGCCGGGCCTGGACCGTCCAGCTCGTCCAGGAGGCTCAGCATGACCTGGCGGGCTATGCGGGCATCGTCAAGGGCGTCGTGCTTGTCGCGGCCGTTGATATCGAACAGCGATGCGAGGTCGTCGAGGCGGCGGCCAGGCGGGGGGCGGTCCCCCTCGACACCGCGGACCATGCCCTTGCCGGCGCGGGGGTACACGAGGTGGGCCAGCTCCAACGTGTCGAGCCGCTGCCCGCCCGGCATGGCGAGCCCGAGCGAGGCGGCGGCCGCGTCGAGCACAACGAAGTCGTAGCCGAGACCGTTGTGGGCGATCATGGGCCTGTCGCCCACCCACTCAAAGAACCTCCTCAGGGCGCCTTCAAGGGGCGGGGCGTGTTCGAGATCGCCGTACTCCAGCCCGGTCAGTTCCGTGATGCGCGGCGGGAGCCTGCGCTGCGGTCTGACCAGCGTCTCGAACTCTTCGAGCACGCCTTCGTCGGAAGCCAGCACCGCTCCGATCTGGATGATCTCGTGCTCAGACAGATGGGCCCTGTCGGCGTTTGTCTCCAGGTCGAAGACCACATACTCCGGTAGGCGGGCCACGGGGCGGTGAAGCTAGTCGCTCCAGGTGAAGCGAGTGGGCCAAGAGCTAAGGATTGGGAGCTGATCTACTCGCCTGGGACAGGGCTCGCCAGATTCTTTGGGGGGTGGCCGGCATGTCTATGTGGTCTATGCCCAGGTGGGCCACGGCGTCACAGATGGCGTTGAGGATGGCGGGGCCGGCGCCCACCGTGCCCGACTCGCCGATGCCTTTGGCGCCGAGCGGGTTGAGCGGGGTGGGCGTCTCCATGGGCACCAGCTCGAAGCTGGGCAGGTCGGGAGCCGAGATGGCCGGGTAGTCGATGAGGTTGTTGGCCAGCGGGTTGCCGTCGGGGTCGTAGGCCATCTCCTCCAACAGCACCTGGGCCGCGCCCTGGGCGATGCCTCCCTGGACCTGGCCCTCGGCGATGAGCGGGTTGATCAG
>JAKZWH010000346.1:0-2859 GCA_047515615.1 Acidimicrobiales bacterium
GGGCGGATAGCGCAGGTACGTTCCGAACTCCTCGGGGAACACGTCGTCGGCCCCGACGGAGAACCACGGCTGGTCGAGCATCTCGTCGGCGTCGTCGCGGGGCGGGGGCAGGGGCCGGAAGTTCACCTCCGACAGCAGGGCCAACTCGTCGTAGTCGTAGAACACAACCGAGCCGAGCCGGGTGACGCCGAAGTTCTTGGGGAACAGGTCACCGGGGAAGATGTTGGCCGCGGCCAGGTCTTTGATGGCGTTGCCGTAGTCGATGGCCGCGGCCATCGCCCGGTCGGGCGCCATCTCGCGCAGGTAGAGGTCGAGCGGGTAGACGCGCCGCTCGGTGTAGACGTGGCCCAGCACGACCTCGGTGTCGGTGATGGTGACGGTGCGCGAGCACTCTCGCTGCAGCTCCTCGAGGAGGTCGTCGTCGAAGCGGTCCCGGGCGAAGGTGAGGTTCTCGAACTCCTGGGCGTCGACGAGCCGGCCCACCCGGTCGTATCCGAACACGAGCCGGTAGCGGCGCTTCACGTCCTCGGGGGTGGTCCGCTTGCTGGGCGGGAAGCGGTCCTTGATCACCTTGAAGACCACGTCGAACGACGGCAGCGCGAACACGGCCATGACGGTGCCGGGCGCGCCCCGCGAGTGCTCGAAGCGGGTGTTTGAGTGCTCCATGTGCCGGTACAGGGCGCGGAACAGGTTGGTCTTGCCGTGCTGGGAGTACCCGAGTGAGGTGTACAGCTCGGCCACCGGCTTGACGGGCAGCATCGACTTGAGGAACGCCACCACTTCGGCGGGGCGCTCCGACAGCACGTGCATGTAGGAGCGGGCGTAGCTGAACAGCCGGCTGGCCGCGGGTTCGGTGAGGAGGGCGGCGTCCACGTGCACGCCGGTGTCGTCGTGGACCACGGGCAGGATGCAGGGCAACACCCGGTTGAGCCACCGCAGGCGGCCGACCAGGTAGGCGCCCTTCTGGCGGTAGAAGACGGCGTCGAGCATGTCGATGGCGTCCAGGTCCCGCCAGACGCCGTCGAGATAGCCGTCGATGCGGCCAGCGACGAGAGCGGCGTCGCGGCCGAGGTCGGCGAAGTGCGGGCCGAGGGGGCTGTGTTCGAGGATGGCGACGACGGCGGCCTCGGTGGAGTCGCCCACATCCACGCCGTGATGCTGAGGCAAGGCGCCGTCGGCGGCGGGCAGGGCGGTGGGCCCGAGCCAGATGAACTCGAGCTCCCGGTCGAGGCCCACGACGCCGAACAGGCGCCGGGTGACGGAGTTGTAGAAGGTCTCGGCCAGCTCCATGTCGCCCCGTTGCGACACGAGCTCGACGTAGCGGCGCTGGGCGTCGATCCAGGCTTGGCGGGCGCCGGTGGCCGGCAGCCGGGCGCGGCAGGCGTCCACGGTGTCGAGCACCGCGGCGGTGTGCAGGTTCAGACGCTCGGCGGCGTCTCGGCGGTGGCCGTGCCAGTCGCGGGCCCGGAAGCGCCCCTCGGCCCGGACGGTGACGGCGATGAAGTCGCAGTGGAACGACTCGAAGCGCTCGTAGAGGATGCCGGCCAGCTCGCCAGGCGTGCTCGAACGGCCGGACGGGCCCACGGTGGGAGGTTCAGCCGCCGGCGGTGCCGGCCTCGTTGCGAGCCAGGTCGTGGTGGCGGATCACCTCGTTGATCACGAACCGCAGGAACCTCTCGCTGAAGGACGGGTCGAGGTTCGCCGACGCGGCCAAGTCGCGCAGCCGGGCAATCTGCTGCTCCTCGCGCTGGGGGTCGGCGGCCGGTAGGCCGACGCTCGCTTTATAGACCCCGATCTGCTTGGTGACCTTGAAACGCTCCGCGAGCAGCAAGATCAGAGCGGCGTCGATGTTGTCGATGCTCGACCGGTACCCGGCCAGCGTCTCGTCAACAGCACCCTCGCTCACAGGTAGGCAAGCTATCGCCCGCGAGGGACGGGAGCGTCCGCCACGAGACGACCAAGACCTGCTCGGGCTTCACAGTCGACTCGAGCCTGCCCGACCCGGCATGGAATCGCCCCACCCCACGGGCCGGCTGTACCACGGCGAACTGCACCGCGCCTGCCACACCGCGCCGGCTTTACCCCGACCAACTACACCTCGCCAGCCACCCCACGGACCGGCTTGACCGCGGCCGGATGTGCCGCTGCAAGTCCGTGCTGCGTCGAGCAAGCCACCGCTCGGTGCACCATTCGGCCGCATCGAGGAGGCCATCCGCCATGAGCCCGCGCCCCACCAACCAAGCCCGCCGCTAGGCGAGACCGAACAGCGGCTCGGGCTGCTGGGCTCCCGCCGAGGGGCTTCCGGCCGGGTCCGCTCGGTCAGGTGCCGCCCGGGCGATGGAGCCTGCCCCGGGCTGCCTTGCCGTATTACGCGGGGGCGGACCCCCGTGGGTCGGCTGCGAGTCGGGGGCGTGGGCGGGGCCGTAGCGGATCCGCTCAGGCGGTGCGATGGTGTAAAGGCCCCGTCCGTCGAGCACGACCCGCCAGCCGTGGTGGTGCACTTTCTGGTGGCAGGCCCAGCACAACAACATCATGTTGTCGATGTTCGTGGGCCCGCCTTGTGACACCGGTCTGATGTGATGGGCCTGGCATACCCACATGTCGGCGCCACAGCCGCCGCAGGCACCGTAGAGGGCCCGCAGCGCGCTCATCTGAGCCTTGGTGGCCAGCCGTTTGGCATGGCTGTGCCACAAAGGCAAGCCCTCATGGCTGAACACCACCCCCGTGATCCGGGCGTTACAGAAATACTCCTCAAGCACGCTCGGGGGGATCACCCCGCCACCGGCGATCTCCGCGAACGCGTTGGTGCCGTCGGCACTGAGATGCTGCACGATGGTGATATCAGCCGACGGCCGGCCC
>JAKZWH010000347.1:0-3507 GCA_047515615.1 Acidimicrobiales bacterium
GTCGGTCGCACAGACCAACAAGCGCGACGATTCCCGGACTCGGGCTGCTCATTTGGGCTAGTTGACGGCGTTGGACATGCCCTCCCAGTAGGGGGCCCGAAGCTTGAACTTCTGGAGCTTGCCGGTGGCGGTGCGGGCCAGCTCGGCGCGCATCTCCACCGATGTCGGGCACTTGTAGTGGGCGATGCGATCGCGGCAGTGGGCGATCAGCTCCTCGGGCGTGGCGGTGGCCCCGGGGGCCAGCACCACCAGGGCCTTCACCGTCTCGCCCCACTTCTCGTGAGGCACGCCGATCACGGCCACTTCGGCCACGGCCGGATGCGAGAACAGGGTGTCCTCCACCTCGATGGACGACACGTTCTCGCCGCCGGAGATGATCACGTCCTTCTTTCGGTCGGTGATCATGTAGTACGCGTGGTCGTCGAGGTATCCGCCGTCGCCGGTGTGGAACCAGCCGTCGACGATGGCCTCCGCGGTGGCTTCGGGCTGCTCCCAGTAGCCCTCCAGCACATGATTGCAGCGAGTCAGGAACTCGCCTGAGGCGTTCACCTGCATGCGCACTCCCAGTGCGGGCACCCCCTGGCGCGACAGCATGCGGGCCCGCTCAGCCGGCGACAGGTCGTCCCACTCGGCCCGCCTGCGGTTCATGGTCAGCAGCGGCGCGGTCTCGGTGAGACCGTAGATGTGGATGAACTCCCACCCCAGCTCGGTCTCGATCCGCTCGATGGTGCGGGTCGGCGGGGGCGCGCCGGCCACCACGATTCGGGTTCGACCGGCGCCGGGGATCTGTCCGTCCCATTGGGCGGCCGCGTCGAGGATGGCCGCGGCCACCGCGGGCGCGCCGCACAAAAGGGTGATGCCGTGGGTGTCCACCCTGCGCAGGATCTCGGCGCCGTCCACCTTGCGCAGCACCACCTGCTTGGCCCCCATGCCGACCAGCGCGTAGGGCATCCCCCAGCCGTTGCAATGGAACATCGGCAAGGTGTGCAGGTAGCTGTCGCGATCGCTGACCGAGGCCTGCCAGCCGAACATCGCCGCGTTGAGCCACAGGCTGCGGTGGGTCTGCTGCACCCCTTTGGGCCGGGCGGTGGTGCCGGAGGTGTAGTTGATCACCGCGGTCGCATCCTCGTCGGGCTCCCAGGGCTGCGGGGCCACGCCGAAGCGGAACAGGGCCTCGTCGGACTCGGCACCCAGCACGAACTTGTGGCGGCACGGGATGGGGCCCAGCGTCTCGGCCAACTCGGGATCGACGAGCAGAACGTCGGCTCCGCAGTGGTCGACTATGTAGGACACCTCGTCGGGGCTGAGGCGGAAGTTGACGGGCACGAATATGCGGCCGTTGCCGCTGACGCCCCAGAAGCAGGCGAGCAGGCGCCCGGCGTTGTGCGACACCATGGCCACCCGGCCCCCCATGGGCACCCCGAGCGCGTCGAGGCCGGCGCCGGTGGCGTCGGCCAGCTCGCCGAGCCGCGCAAAAGTGACCTCGCCCATCGACGGCGCCGGCTGGTCGGGCTCGTCGACGAAGGCGACCCGGTCGGGATAGACGACCAGGGCCCGGTCGAGGTGGTCGCGGACTGTGAGCGGAACCTTCATGGCCTCATGATGGCAGCCTGAGCGACCGCGGCGCACGCCGGGACCCCAACTAGCCTCTGAGGAACCGAGCGGGCGGACTGGAGTTCAACCATGCGACGCGCGGGACTAGCCCTAGGGGTCGTGCTGCTCGCCTGGCTGCCGATGCCGGTCGCCTGCGGCGACGGATCAGGCTGTGAGCCGAGGTAGTGGCCCACTTCAGTTTCCCAGGACGGTAGCGACTGCGTCCGGAATGGAGCGGGGGCCCGCGATCACCGCAAATCGGGCGCCTGCGGCTGCCGCGAACGACTCGGCGTCGGCCGCGTCGCCCGCGGGCGCTATCACGCACAGCTCGTCGAGGCGTCGGGCCGCGGCCACCGGATCGCCCCCGGCGGTGGCCCGGCAGTCCGACAGCAGCACCGCGACGCGGCGGCGGGCGGTGCAGCGCTCGAGCTGGGCCCGGGCCGCGTCGAGCGCGGCGGCGAGGTCGGTGGTGCCGTAGCCGCGCAGCCGCAGAATGTCGTCGACCACCGCGGACGCCGGACGGTCGCGGTCGGCGGATTTGATGGCCACGACCTGGTCGCCGAAGGCCAGCGCCGACCACTGCTGGGGCGCTCGCAGGGCGCAGGCCGCGGCCGCCACCGCGGCGGCGGCCAGCCTCGGGCCGCCCATCGACCCCGACCGGTCCACGACGAGAGCGATCGCGGTGGCGGGACGCTGCCAGCGCTGAACCCACAGCTCCTCCAGCCTCCACGGCCGTCCTGCAGCCTTGGCTTCGAGCAACCCGTCGAGGCTGCGGTCGACGTCGACATCGCCGGTGCAGCGGTCGGCCCGTGCGGCTTCGAGGCGTCCGACCCCGCCCGCCGACGACGTCCCGGCCCGGGCCAGGTCGAGCGCAAGGCGGCCCGCCAGCCCGGCGGCCAGCGCGGCCATCCTGCGGTCGGCGGCGGCAGCCATGTCGGCCAGCAGCGCCAGGGTCCGATCGGGGTCAGCTGAGGCCCGCGCCGCCGCTACGGCGGCATCCAGCGCACCGGTTTCGGGACTCAGCAGCCTGAAACCGGGCTGGCCTTCGTAGTGGCCGCGGGGCGTGGTGCGCACCCGCTCGGCGTCGAGCGCCTCGCGAGCCCGGGACCCTTCGAGGACTAGGCCCCTCGGCTGGTCGCCCCGCCGGGGGCCCAGGCTTTTCCCACGGTGGGCACCAAGGACTCGGCGGGCGGTTCCTGGCTGTGCTGCTCGGCGGCGAGCACTTCCTCCCACAGCTCGCGCACGATGGCCTCGGGCGTGCGGTCGCCTCCCTCGTGGAGCCGGATCCTGCCGGTGAGAGCCATCAGCGCGGCGTCAAGCCCCACGCCGGGGTCGTCAAGCAGCCGGCCGCGGAGCCCGCAGAGGCGCGCGGCCACGTCGCACAGGTCCAGTGCCCCGCGCACCGAGGACCCCATCCGTACATCGCGGTGGGTGCGGGTGGCTCGGGTCACGGCCACGGCCCGTGAGATGGTGCGCTCCCTTGCCTCACCGCCGGTGGGGAGACCCTGGACCCTCCGCTCGACGATGAGACGCTCGTCGCGCTCGTCCTGGTAGCCCATGGCCACCCGGCAGATGCGGTCGTAGACCGCGCTGGACAGGCGCGACGTGCCCACCGTGTCGTAGGGGTTCATGGCGGCCACCAAGCGGAACCGCTCGGCGGCCGCGATCCTGCCCACCCTGGGCAGGTGGAGCTCGCCCTCGGACATCACCCCGATGAGCAGGTTGACGGTCTCCTCGGGCACCCGGTTGAGCTCCTCGGTGTACAGCAGCGCTCCTTCCTGCATCGCCTCGACGAGCGGACCGGCCACGAAGGCTTCAGCGGTGTAGCCCTCCGCGAGCACCCGGGCCGGGTCGAACTGGCCCGCGAGCCGGGCCGGGGTCAGCTCGGCATTGCCCTCGACGGTGACCAGCGGA
>JAKZWH010000348.1:0-3077 GCA_047515615.1 Acidimicrobiales bacterium
CTCGGCCTCGAAGGCGGCGCTGCCGGGCTCGAGGCCGAATAGGTGGTGGATGAAGTTCTCCTCCGAAGCGTTCTCCTCGAGGCGCCGGAACAGGTAGGCGATGGCCACGTCGAAGTCCTCGGCGGCCACTGCGGGCGTGTACAGCAGCACCCCCCTGCCGTCTCGGCGCAGCAGCTCCGCCTGGGTGGGCGCCATGCCCTCGAGCAGCTCGAACTCCACCCGGTCACGAACCCCGCGCTGTCCGGCCAGCAAGTCGGCCCAGGCCACGTCGAACAGGTTGTGGCTGGCCACCCCGATGCGCACCGACGCGGTGCGCTCGCCGGTGAGCACCCAGTCGAGGCAGCGCTTGTAGTTGGCGTCGGTCTCGGCCTTGCTCGGATAGGGCGCCTGGGGCCAGCCGTGCATGGCCGCCTCCACCCGCTCCATGGCCAGGTTCGCCCCCTTGACCAAGCGGATCTTGATGGTGCCGGACCGCTGGCCGGCGGTAGCCAGGCCGTTGTGCCAATCCACCAGGTCCTGCAACGCGCCGAAGCAGTCGGGCAGGTATGCCTGCAGCACGATGCCGGCGTCGACCGCCGCGAACTCGGGCTCTTGGAGCAGTTCTCGGAAGGCGGCGGTGGTGAGCTCGAGGTCGTGGTACTCCTCCATGTCGAGGTTGATGAAGGTCGGCGGCGCTGTCGCTGCGGCCGCTCGAAGCAGAGGCTGCAGGGCCTCGACCACCCGCTGCAGCGACCCGTCGAAGTCCCAAGGATTCAGCTGTGACACCACCGCGGAGACCTTCACCGACACATAGTCCACATCGGGCTGGGCCAGGGTGCGCAGCACCTCCTGGCGCCGTCGCAGGGCCTCGGCGTCGCCCAGCACGGCCTCGCCGAGCATGTTCACATTGAGCGAGTAGCCCGCCGCGGCCCGGGTTTGCAAGTGGGCAGCCAGCCGCTCGGGCTTGGAGTCGACCACGAGGTGGCCCACCAGCGCCCTCATGCGGCGCCTGGCGATCGGCATCACGATCCCCGGAAACGCCGGCCCGAGCCGGGCGCCGACGCGCAGCAGCAACCGGTCGACGGGCGACAGGAAGGCCGGCAACTCGGCCTCAGCCACCAGCGACGCCAACTGCCGGGCCGACACCGCCGGATCCTCGGGCCGGACCACCCGGTCGACGAAGCGCATCGCGAAGGCGGTGCCCGGCCTGTCGCTGACCACATCCGCCAACCGTCTCGCGGTGGAATGCTCCCGTCTCGACTCCGCCGTGCCGGCAGCCTCCAGCCAGCCCTCAACCCGCTCAACGGCCTCGTCGGCCAGCAACTCGGCGATGGTGAGATCCAGTGCACGGACAATGCGCAGCAGAACCGGCAGCGACACCCGGCACGTGCCGGGTGTCGCTGCCACTCAGATGGCTGGTGGACTGAACTCCCCAGTGCGGGCCAAGGCCGTTTCAAGTGCTCAGACGCAGGTGGGCGTCACAGGGTCTGAGTGGACTGGAAGCGCATGGACACCACGGCGCCTACCCATCAAGCCGCGGCTCCAATTCGGCCACGGATCCTGGGCGGCACGCCTTCTCGGCGACAGCGCCGACCGCGCTGTCGCCGACATCGACGTTCTGGTTCTCGGTTCGCCTCGTGCTCGGCACAGTCATGTGCGAAAACGTCGAGTACCGCCGGTCAATCTGGCCGGCGGCACACAGCGAACCTGTCTTGTCAGGCCGGCTTGACGTTCTGAGCTTCGTCTCCCTTGCGACCGGGCCCGATGTCGAATTCGACTATCTGCCCTTCGTCAAGGCTCCTGTGGTGCTCGCCGACGATGTTGGAGTAGTGAACGAACACATCGTCACCGCCGTCGCGCGAGATGAAGCCGAAGCCCTTCTCGCTGTTGAAAAACTTGACAGTTCCTCGCATTGATTCTCTCTCTTGGATTCTCTCTATTGTTAACCGGATCTGGTACCCGGCGTGGATGTGAGTCTAGGCCTTGCCGACGCCGAACCCGCGCGCCCGATTTTCACCATGGGCCGCTGCCAGCTGCGGGGCACCCCCAGCCTGGTCGTCATCGACCGGGCTGGGCGCCTCCGCCTCAACGCGTTCCGCCGGATCGACGACCTCACCGTGGGCGCCACCCTCGCCCGCCTAGCGCCACCCTCGCCCGCCTAATCGACGAACCCCGCTCCCAGCCGCAAGACTGACGCCATGGGCAGTCTCAGCGCGCACGACACCACCATGCTCCGACAAGCGATCGAGGAATCGAGGCGCTCCCGGGAGTCAGGCAACCATCCCTTCGGAGCGAGCTTCGTCGATTCCTCCGGGGCCGTCCTGCTAACCGGTCACAACAGCGTCGTCACCACCGGTGATCTGATCGGCCACGCCGAGACGAACCTCGCCCGTGAGATGGGCCTGCGCCTCAGCGCGCAGCAGATCAGCACCGGCACGCTCTATTCCAGCTGCGAACCCTGCGCCATGTGCGCCGGAGCCATGTACTGGGTGGGCGTCAACCGACTCGTCTACGCAATGAGCGAGGCCGATCTGCTCCCCTACTCAGACGGCGACCGCAGCGAGACCGCGATGATGACCGGGGTCGGCTGCCGTGCCGTGCTGCAAAGCGGACAGCGCACCATCGAGGTGCTGGGGCCGCTCCTGGCCGAGGAGGCCATCACGGTGCATGAAGGGTTCTGGGAGAACCTGGCCTAGCGCCAGCGCTGGGAGCTCGCCCGACGAGCCTGACGCTCCCGATACCCAGCGTTATCCGAGCGCGGTAACCTCGCCGCGGCTTCGCCATCAGCGGTTGCTGACCCTGAGGCTCAACCCAAAGCCAAGCACTTTACAGACGCCCCTCTACCGGCAGGGTCATGTACACATACTCGGAGATAGAGACAATCGCTGGCACAGGTGGGTACACAATTGGTGCACGCGACATCACCCGGATCACCGTTGCACACGTACATCAGGTCTACGCTGGTCTGGTCAACAGCGGAAGCGACGAGGCCAACGCTGCCGTTCTCGCGCTGTCCAAACTGCGTCACTGGCTGGTGCATGGGGGCACTGAGCCGCCCCCGGTTCGCGGCGCGGGCTTCCTGCGCACCGACCGAGAGG
>JAKZWH010000349.1:0-3210 GCA_047515615.1 Acidimicrobiales bacterium
GCCGCCCACCAGCACCGGCACCCCGCCGGCCCGCAGCGGCTTGGGGTCGAAGCAGGCACCGGACAGGCGCACGCAGGAGCCCTCGTAGTCGACCGGGCCGTCGGCGGAACACAGCAGCGAGAAGGCCTCCAGCGTCTCGTCCAGCATGGTCATGCGATCGCCCACGCCGGGGTAGTCGAAGCCGTACATGGCGTGCTCGGTCTCATGCCAGGCCGCGCCCAGGCCCAGAAGGGCCCGGCCGCCGGTGACGTGGTCGAGAGTCACGGCCATCTTGGCCAGCAGCACCGGATGCCGGTAGGTGACCCCGGTCACCAGCGTGCCCACGTCCAGGCGGCTGGTGGAGGCGCCCAGCGCGGCCAGCGTTATCCAGCCCTCGAATTGCGGCCCGTCGGGGATCCCGCCCGGCCGCTTGGGCCCGGCACCGGGGTTGAGGGGCACGAAGTGGTCGAACGTGAACCCGGCCGCGAAGCCCAATTCGTCGGCGGTCTGCCAGATGTCCAGCAGCCGTGAGTAGTCGGTGTGCTCCGGCGGTGTCTGAACCGCGATCTCCATGTAGGCCTCTCCTGTGTCGACGCTTGATCTCTCGAGCGTGAGGTCGGAGGGCAGTCTGTCAGGCGGCGGTCAGTGTCGGCCATCTCGACCGGCGGCCCGGCCACCACGGCGGGGCACGACCTGAGGTTTGACGCACCGAGGGCACCGCTCGACCCGATGCCACACCCTCGATATCTTGTGAACGTGACACCCTTTGTGGGCGAGAGTCGGAAGTTGTTGGTGGATGGTCTCGCGCTGGCGTTCAAGCAGGTGTGTGACTCGGGCGAGTCCCGGTGGGTGTCGTTGGAGGCGCCGACGGGCCAGGGCAAGACGCGCGTGGGTCGGGAGTTCTATGCGAGATTGGCTGCCGGGCAGTCCTCGCCGCGGTACTGGCCCGAAGCGATCTCGAACCCGCATCGCAAGGCCGTAGTGGGCGCTTCCCCCCGTTGGCCGGTCAGGTGGTTAAGGCGGGCTTGGTGCCCGCGGTGTGACGGTAGTGGTGTTCGTAGTCGTCGGGGGTCTGGTTGCCCAAGCTGGTGTGGAGCCGGTGGGTGTTGTAGCCGATCAGCCATTCGAAGATCGACCGGCGCGCTGTGGCGCGGTCGGGGTAGCTGTGGTGGTGGACGAGCTCTCGTTTGAGCGTCGAGAAGAACGCCTCGGCCACGGCGTTGTCTGCTGAGGACCCCACCCGCCCGACTGACTGGTTCATGCCCCATGACCTCACGCTGTTCTTGAACGCCTTGGCCTGGTAGTTGCTGCCGCGATCGGAATGGAACACGATGCCTGCGGTGCGGCCCCCGCGGGCCGCGCCGGCCATGTTGAGGGCGTCTTGGGCCAAGCGGGCGTCGATGCGGTCGCTCATCTGGTAGCCCAACAGCCGGCGGCTGCCCAAGTCGAGCACGACTGCGAGGTACAGCCAGCCCTCGCCGGTGCGGATGTAGGTGATGTCTGACACCCACGCCCGATCGGGGGTCCCCGGCGCGAAGTCCCGGCGCAGCAGGTCCGGCAGCGTCACAGCTGTGCGGGCTGGGGTGGTGGTGCGCTTGGGCCGCCGGAGGCGGATCCCCGCTATCTGATGGGCTCTCATGAGCCGCTCGACGCGTTTGCGGTTCACCACACGCCCCGCGGCGCGCAGCTGCGCGGTCACCCTCGGCGACCCGTAAGCGCCGCCCGAGCCGGCATGCACCCCGCGGATCGCCGCGAGGAGGTCCGCCTCGGCGCGTTCACGCTCGCTGGGACCCGCGGCGTGCTTGGCGCGCCAGTCATAGAACGCCTGACGGCTCACTCGGGCTGCCTCACAGCACCGCGTGGTCGGGAATCCCTCGGCCTTTCGGGCAGCCACCCACCGCAAACGGGTCACTGTCCCAACTCCCTCACCCAAAAGGCCGTCGCTCGTTTGAGCAACTCACGCTCCTGGCGCAACCGAAAGTTCTCCCGACGCAGCTCGGCCAGCTCGGCCCGCTCGCTGGTCGTCACTCCCTCGCGCTCGCCGCAGTCGACACGCGCCTGGCGCACCCAATTGCCCAGGTTCGTCGCCCCGATCCCCAAACTGCGCGCCAACGACGCGATCGAACGGCCCTCATCGAGCACCAACGACACCGCATCAGCCTTGAACTCAGCCGTGAACGATCTTCGCGACCGGCCCGGCGCCAACACCGGCCCAGCACGCTGCTTTTCCATAATTGACATGGCTACCTCCTAATCGAGGTGACCGGTCAACGGGGGGAGGCACCGTGCCAACAGGAGACCGCGAGGCTAGGTCGCTGCCTGAGTTCTTGTGGTGGGGAGTGTCCTACGGGGCCCGAGACGGTGTAGGCGGGGAGGCGTTGCGATCGTTCTTAGGACAATTGGAGCGGCATGCGCCCTTTGTGGGCATTGCGTGCAGGCGTAGTCGGGGCCTCACCGAGAAGGCGATTCAAGGGTTCCATAAGGAGTGGCAGGCGCTGGCCAAGGTGCTAGCGCTGGAGCTCGCTGGGAAGGCCATCCCCCTCTTCGGACCGATGCAGCACGGCGGGAGTCGGGGCAAGGACGCGATAAAGGCCCTACGGGAAGACAGGAGGCTTGTGAGCGAGGCATCGGATATCGGCGAAGATGGTGCAAAGTTGACATCTGATGTGATCGATGATCTGTGCGCGCCGAGCAAGACAAAATTTCCGTTGGTGGTCTTCGTTGAGGACCTGCATCTTGCAGACCCCACGCTGTTGGAGGTGATTGGAGGCCTGCTGCGCCGAGGCTCTCACGTGCTCGCAGTGACCACGACCTGGCCGGGCATGATCGACGCGAAGCCCGAACTCGCCAGCTTGGTTCGCGACCTGGGCACGCGCGTGTGGCGAGTGGATGAGCGTTGCCCTGAGGATTCAGTGTTTCCTGAGGGCGCGGGTTTCGTCGACCTCGACACCGACGATCGCTCAAGGATCGTTCGAGGCCACTACCGACAGGCAGACCCCCGGAGCGTTGCCCTGCTGACCGGCCGATATGCGAATCCAGGACCGATCGTGCTGGTATGCGAAATGTCCAAGTACCGCGATGCTTTCGGGGACCGCGGCGACCTGTACATCAGTCCTGAAGAGATCGACGCCCTGCCCGATGGCACCGCGGAGTTGTACCGGGAGCACTGGAAGCAGCTACCCGCGAGACTGCGGCTGCGGTACGCGGTCGCAGCCGCCATCTCCCCGGAGG
>JAKZWH010000350.1:0-3362 GCA_047515615.1 Acidimicrobiales bacterium
GCTCATGGGGATACCGCTTCACGAACGACGCGGGCAGGCCCACCTGCTCCAGCAGCCGCTCGACCCGCTCGGACCGGTGGCGGCCGTCTCCGATGCCGTGGATGTGCATCGGCTCGGCCACGATGCTGCCCACGCTCTGGCGGGGGTTCAGGCTCGAGTAGGGATCCTGGAAGACGATCTGAATCGCGCGGGACAGCCGGCGGCTGAGGCGCCGCGACGGCGACCGGGCCGCTTCGGGACGCTCGCCCACGGAGATCTCGCCACTGGTCAGCGGGGCCAGGCTGATGATGCTGCGCCCGAGGCTCGACTTCCCGCAGCCGGACTCGCCCACGAGGCCGACCGAGCTCCGCAGGCCCAGCGTCAGCGAGGCGCCGTCCACGGCCCGCACCTCTCCCTTGGTGCCGACCCTGATAGCCCGCTCGCCGTAGTACACCTTCACATCGGTCAGCCGCAGGACGGTGTCGTCGTGGCCTTCGACCGGATGGAAGGTGCGGCTGCCCCCGTCGCGGCTCCTCAGCACGGCCCGTCCTCGTTGGTCTCGGAAAGCCAGCAGCGGGAGCTGTGCCGGGGTGCGACGAGGAACACCGGCGGCTCCGCGTCACGGCATCTCGGCTCGACGTCGGGACAGCGCGGATGGAACGGGCAGCCTGGCGGCAGGGCGCGGGGATCGGGCGGGCGCCCCGCGATGGGCACCACGTCGGGCCCGTCGATCACCGGGACCGACGAGATCAGGGCCCGGGTGTAGGGATGGCTCGGCGAGTTGATCACCGTCTCGGTGCTGCCCGACTCGACGATCCGGCCCGCGTACATGACGAGGATCCGGTCCGCGAACTCCGACACGAGCGCGAGGTCGTGGGTGATGAACAGGATCCCCGAGCCGTGTTCGCGCTGCATCTGGCCCAGCAGGTCGATCACCTGGGCCTGCAGCGTCACGTCCAGGGCCGTGGTCGGCTCGTCGGCGATCAGCAGCGCCGGGTCTCCGATGGTGGCCATGGCGATCATCGCCCGCTGGCGCATGCCCCCGCTCAGCTCGTGGGGATAGGCGCTCGCGCACCACTCCGGGTCTCCGATGCCCACCTCGTCGAGCGCTGCGAGCACCCTGGTCCGGGTCTCGGTTCGAGAAAGGCCCTGGTGAAGGGCCAGGCCCTCCCCGATCTGCCGCCCGATGCGCATGGTCGGGTTGAGGCTGCTCTGAGGGTCCTGGAAGATGACGCCGATCCGCCAGCCCAACAGGTCCTTGAGCCGCGACCGGCGATTCGGCCCCAGCAGGCTGACCGACTCGAAGTCGAGCCTGCTGGCCTGGATCGTCGCGTCCTGGGTGTGGAACAGCCCCAACATCCCGAGCACGGTGGCGCTCTTGCCCGAGCCCGACTCGCCCACCAGCCCCACCGTCTCGCCCGGGGCCACCTCGAAGGTGATCCCTCGCACGGCGTGCAGCGGCCCGGCGCTGGTGCGGAAGATCACGTTGAGCTCGTCGACGTCCAGGACGCGGTCCGTCTCACGGTCTGGGGACTGGGTCGGCGCGCTCATGACGGCCCTATGAGGCCCGTATCCGCTGCGTGGGGTCGAGCTGGTCCCGCAGCCAGTCCCCGAGCGTGTTCATGGCCAGCACGATCAGGGCCAGGGCCAAGCCTGGGAGCACGGTGAGCCACCACGCCTGCTGCATCAAATCCCGGCCCTCGGAGATCATCAGGCCCAGCTCGGGGTTCGGCGGCTGCACGCCCAGCCCCAGGAAGCTCAATGCGGCCGAGAACATGATCAGCCGGGGCACGAACAGCGTGACGATCACGATGATCGACGGGAACACGTTGGGCAGCAAGTGCCGCAACAGGATCCTCGGATTGGAGGCGCCGATCGCGTTGGCCGCGTCGATGTAGGTCTCCTCGCGGATGGCCAGCACCTCGCCGCGCACAATCCGGAAGTAGAACAGCCAGGACCCCACCCCCAGTATCAGGATCAGGTTCCGGAACGAGGCGCCCACGGATGCGGCCACGGCCAGGGCCAGTACCACGAACGGGATGGCCTGCTGGACGTCGGCCACGCGGCCGAACACGAAGGCCGCGATGCGGCCGTCGTAGTAGCCCGAGAGGATCCCCGCAGTGACTCCCACCGCGCCGCCCACCAGCATCGCCGCGAAGCCGATCACCAGCGAGGACCGTACGCCGTACAGGATCCGGGTGAACAGGTCGCGCCCCACCGAGTCGGTCCCCAGAAGGTTGGTCAGCTTGCCGTCCTCGGACCAGGCGGGCGGGTGCAGGCGCTCAACCACGTCGGTGTCGAGCGGATCGTGCCAGGTGATGAACGGTGCCAGCACCGCGCTCAGGATCATGACGCCGAGCAGGCAGGCAGCCAAAACCACCGCGATGCGGCGCCGGCGCCCGCGGCCGGACGACCGCTCCGGGTCTGGCGGCTCGCCAGAGTCGTCCGCCGCTGATCGCCGGGCGGCGGCTGCGAGCGCCCGGCGAGCCACCGCCAGCGGGCTCATCGCACCCTCACCCGGGGATCGACCAGGGCGTAGGTCAGGTCCAGGAGCATGTTGGTGGTGAGCACGACCACGCTCACCACCACCACATAGGCCTGGACCAGGGCCAGATCGCGGCCCAAGATGGCGACATAGGCCAGCCGACCCACGCCCGGGTAGGCGAAGATGACCTCGGCGATGAGGGAGCCCGACAGTATCGCTCCCACCTCGAAGCTGATCACGGTGATGACCGGGATCGAGGCGTTCCTGGTGACGTGGCGCCGGAACACCCGCAATCCGCCGAGGCCCTTGGCCCGAGCGGTGCGCACGTAGTCGCGCTCGAGCACCCCGATGAGGCTGGACCGGAAGATCCGCACGATCGACGGGATGGTCGGCAGGGCGATCACGATTCCGGGCATCACCAGGTGCCGCCAGTCCCCGCGGCCCGATATGGGCAGCAACTCGAGGCGCACCCCGAGTATCAGCAGCAGCATGATGCCGAGCCAGAAACCGGGGGTGGCCTGGCCCAGGACGGCCACGAAGCGGGCCGCTTGGTCCATCCACGTGCCCTTCTTGATCCCGGCCAGCGCTCCGAGCGGTATTCCCACCACCAGCGCGATGCCCAGGCCCACCAAGCCCAGCCTCAGGCTTGCCGGCGCCCGCTCCAGGATGAGGTCCAGGGCGGGCCGCGAGTGCTGCCAGGAGTTGCCGAAGTCGCCCTGGGCGACCCGCCCGACGAACTTGACGAACTGAACCGGCACCGGGTCGTTGAGTCCGTGCTTCTCGCGGACGGCGTCGAGGGCCTCCGCGCCGGCGTCAATGGGAAGCAGCGACGCGGCCGGGTCGCCGGTGGCCAGCAGCAACCCGTGCACGAAGAACAGGACGCCGATCAGGACTAGGA
>JAKZWH010000351.1:0-4745 GCA_047515615.1 Acidimicrobiales bacterium
CGCCCCCCCGGTGGTGGGATGCACCGTCCGCAGCGAGGACTGTCCCCAAAGCCCGGTGCTCTCATACATGGTGTTGTCGGCGACTTCGAGCCCCTGAGTGAATGCGTCGGGATCGTGAGGCCGCCACTCGACGATCTCGACGGTCCATCGGGCCACACTCGCACCGTCGTCCAAGGGCGGGAAGACGAACACCTCGGCTTGCAGTTCATCTCGCGCCGGCGCCGATTCTGGCGCGTCTCCCGCGGCAGGCTCCGCGGCCGCGGCGGACTCCACAGCCGCGGCGGACTCCGCGGCCGCGGCAGGCTCCTCAAGTAACGGGGGCTCCTCGGATACCGGGGCTTTCTGGACGGCCGTGCCTTGCTCCTCGGAGGGTGGCGAAGACGTCGGTGTCGACGTGTCTGATGCCGGGGTCGCCGTATCTGTCGGCAGCACGGCATCCACTGGGTTCGAAGGATCGGAGGCGGTGGCCTGCGGCTCGTTCGCGATGGACGGGCTTTTCTTGGGTGAATCCGGCGCGCAGCCCGCACCTAGGGCGCCGACGCATAGCAGGACGCATGCCACCGAGCCGGGCCGTCTCACCGCGGAGCGCTCGTGTCCGACGCCATACCCATGAGACGTTCTCCCGCCTGCCCGGGGTTCCCGGGGTCTCACCGGTGTGCGCTTCCGTCTGACGCCATTAGGAACCCCAGTGGCAGGGTCAGCCGGCCAGCAGGACGATGCTCGCTACCCACAGACCCAGCAGCACACCCCCGTCGATGCGGCTGACCCGGCGGCCGATGGCCATGGCCACCCAGCTCACCACGCAGATCACCACCATCATCGACGATCCCAGCGTCTGCAGCGTGACGTCGCCCACTGGTCCCGGTCCAACGAGGCCGATGACGCCGCCCACGGCCAGCGAGTTGAAAACGTTGCTTCCCAGGAGGTTGCCCACGAGGAGGTCGGTCTGGCGCTGGCGGGCCGCGGCCAACGCGGTGACCAACTCGGGCGCCGAGGTTCCGACGGCCACCAGTGTGTAGCCGACGAAGCCTCCCGACAGGTTGAGCGCTTCGGCCACCCGCACGGCCCCCTCGACGAGGATGTAGGCCGAGCCGGCCACCAGCGCCAGCGACACGACGGTGCGCACGGTCTCGATCCCGAGGGCGGGGGGATCCTCGCCCACGATCTCGGAGAGGTCGTCCATGTCGGCCTCGCTGTCGCCGGTGCGGGCACCGCGCAGGATCAGCACGAACCACGCCCCCAGCGCGGCCAGCAACAACACACCTTCCATGCGGCCAAGCCCGCCCTGCAAGAGCAGGGCGAAGATGACCACAGCAGCCACCGACACCGCCGCGTCCCGGCGCACCACGCTGGAGCTCACCGGCACCACCGCCACGAACGACGCCGCGCCGAGCACCACGGAGATGTTGGCGACGTTGGAGCCGATGATGTTGCCGACGCCGATGTCGAGACGTCCGTTGGCCGCGGCCAGCGCCGACACCAGCATCTCCGGCGCGCTCGTTCCGAACCCCACCACGACGGCGCCCACCACGATGGGCGCCAGCCTCAGCACGACGGCCAGCCTGGCCGCCCCCCGCACGAACTGGTCGGCCGCCAGCGACAGCACTACGAGGCCGACGATCGAGAAGACGAGGCCGAGCAGCATCAGAACTGCTGGAGCGCCGGGCCCGAGATCATGTCAGCGCGACTGCCCGCTCTCGAACTCCTCGGGGGTGATGAGGACCTCCCGGGCCTTCGAGCCAGTGGACGGGCCTACCACGCCCCGCTGTTCGAGCAGGTCCATGATCCGCCCCGCCCTAGAGAAACCCACACGCAGCCTGCGCTGCAGCATTGACGTGGAGCCGAGCTGCGTCTTAACCACTAACTCCATAGCCCTTTCGAGCAGCTCGTCGCCGTCGTCCTCCTCCGGAGGAGGCGCGTCGGTGATGCTCGCCGGCATGTGCGGAGCTCCTCCCAGGTCCGGTGCAGACGAAGTCGAACCGCCGAGCCGCCCACCGCTCCGCCCCTCGGTTGAGACCGAGGGATCATCGTGGAAGTCGGGCTCCTGATCTACCCAGTGCCTCACCACGGCGCGGACCTCGTCCTCGGTCACCCAACACCCCTGGATGCGGTGCGGCGTCGACGACGAGGGACCGAGCCACAACATGTCGCCCTGGCCCACCAGGTGTTCGGCGCCGCGCTGGTCGAGGATCACCCGCGAGTCGGTCAGGCTCGCCACCGCGAAGGCCAGCCGGGCCGGGACGTTGGCCTTGATCACGCCGGTGATGACATTCGTCGACGGCCGCTGGGTGGCGATCACCAGGTGGACGCCCACGGCCCGGGCCATCTGGGCCACCCGGGTGATCGACTCCTCCACATCGCGGGCGGCCACCATCATCAGGTCCGCGAGCTCATCCACCACCACCAGCACGAACGGCAGGCGCTGGTATCGCAGGGGTTCGCCGTCGGAGTCCCGCGCCCCGGGTAGGGACTCGAGGGCGTCAGCATCGACGGCCGCGTTGTAGCCGGTGATATCACGGAAGCCGGTCTCGTGGAGCAGCTCGTAGCGCTGCTCCATCTCCCGCACGGCCCAACTCAGCGCATTGGCCGCCTTGCGGGGATCGGTAACCGGCGCGGTTAGCAGGTGCGGCACACGGTCGTACTGGCCCATCTCCACCCGTTTGGGGTCGACGAGGATCATGCGCACGTCGTCGGGAGTGGAGCGCATCAGGATCGACGTGATCAGCGAGTTGAGGCACGAGGACTTCCCGGCGCCGGTGGCTCCCGCGATCAGCAGGTGGGGCGTGGTCGCCAGGTTTATTAAGACCGCTTGGCCGTTGATGTCGCGGCCGATAGCCACCTCCAGCGGATGGTCGGCCGCGGCGGCCTCCGGCGAGCGCAGCACGTCACCGAGGCGCACGATCTGGCGGTCCAGGTTGGGGACCTCAACGCCGATGGCCCGCCGTCCCGGGATGGGAGCCAGGATGCGCACGTCGGGCGAGGCCATCGCATAGGCGATGTCCTTGCGCAGGTTCTCGAGCTTGGACACTTTGACGCCGTCGCCCAACTCCAGCACGAAGCGGGTGACGGTCGGCCCGACGACGGGCTCCAACAAGATGGTGGGCACATCGAAACGCGCCAGGGTGGCCTGTAAGAGCTGGCCGCGTTCGGCCACCTCGGCCTTGTCGATCTCCCGCGAGGGTGCGGCGGCAAGCAACTCGATCTCCGGGAGCCCCCACTTGGACGACTTGCCACGACCCTTGCGGGCCGCTCGTGGGCCATTGACTCTCGTGGAGCCGACCGCTGCGGGCACAGAGGGCGAGCTCGCCGCGAACGGGTCCGGCGCGGCCAGGGCGGTGGAGGATTCGCCCCCTGTATCCACCTGGCTCAAGCCGTCGTCAAGGTTGCGCGGTGCGGCATCAGGCTGCCCCGAGGGGTCCGGGCCAACGGCAGGAGCACCAGCTGGAGCCTCTTTGATGTCGCTGAACAGGTTGATCACCGCGGATCGCAGCACGCGCCATGCCGGACGAAGCACCGCCACCAGCGCCGCAAACGCTGATCGCACGGTCAGCCCGGTCACAACGATCACGCCGACGAGTCCCACGAAGGTGAGCAGCAGAACCGAGCCCCACAGGGCGGTCCAGGCGTGCAGGAAGCCCCCAATCCCAACTCCCAGAGCACCGCCCGCGGCGCCGAGCTCATCGAGGCCGTCGCCCCACCCTGGACGGCCCCTGGCCAGATGCAGCAGCCCCGTTGACGAGACCAGCAGCAGCAGGCCGCCCAACACCATCCGGGCCCCAGAGTCAGGTGCCTCGACCGGGCGTGAATCAATGCCTGGACCGTCGTCTGGGCCGTCGCCGCCATCGCCCGCCGGCTCCGCGGGGTCGCTACGACGTCCGCCCCACAGCGCGGCCGCCCCCACTGCGGCCAGCCCGACGGGCAGGGCGGTGCGCACCAGGCCGAACCCGGCGGCGAGGCCCCGGTCGACCTGCTCGCCCATCCGCCCGGCCGCCGAGAACCAGACGCTGCCGGCCACGAGCAGTCCGGCCACGATCGAGGCCAGGCCCCAGATGTCCCGCCGGTGGCGGCGCACCACCGAGCCGACCGCGGCCGAGCCTCGCCGCGAACTCCGCTTGTCCGGCCTGGACCCGCCTGAGTCGCGATCGGCCGGCTCGGCTCCCTTGGACGCCATGAAGCGTGACGCTACCAGTGGCGCCCGACAGCCTTGCGAACCCCAAGAGGCCGAGCGGGTGGGCGGCAATCCGTGACGATTCGGCGAAGCGCTCAGCGAGGCCGTGGCCCGAGCGGCCCGTGAGCGCAGCGAACAAGAGCGGAAACAAGACGCCAGCCGTGCCCGAGCGCCCGGCCCCGGTTGCCGTCTCTAGTACCCGTACACCATCGGGACGATGACGGGCCGGCGGCGGGTGCGCTCCCGGGACGTGCGCCGGGCCGTGCGCAGCACCAGTTCTTCGAGGTCTTTGATGTCGCGGCGGCCGTCGGCGAGCGCATCCCGGACTTTAGCTTCGACGGCGTCGGCGACGGCGGTCTCGTGCGCCAGCAGGGCCGGGTGCTCAACCCATCCCCGCGTCACCACCTCCGGGCCGCGGACCACGGTGCCGCGTTCCAGGTCGATGTCCATGACCACGGCCACGAAGCCGTCCGCGCCCAGCTTCCGCCGCTCACTGAGCACCGTCGATCCAAGGTCGCCGACCGACCCGTCCACGTAGAGATGATCTCCCCCCACCGATCCGACCAGCCGCACGCCG
>JAKZWH010000352.1:0-12331 GCA_047515615.1 Acidimicrobiales bacterium
GGCGGCTCGCCTCGCCGGGGTGGAGGTGGTCGTAGTGGCTGACCGGCTCGGCGACCTGGCGGCGCTCCTGGGCGTGGAGCCGGTCCCCGTGGCCGAGCTCGACTGCCGTTCCGAGGGCCCGCGCCAACTGTTGCTCATCGACGACGCCGACCGCGTCAGCGACCCCTCCGGGCTGCTGGCCCGCCTGGCCGCCGCCCGCGACGGCTTCTGCCATCTGGTGGCCTCCGCCACTGCCGAGCGGCTGCGCTCGTCCTACGGCCACTGGTTCAACGAGATGCGAGCATGCCGGACTGGGATGCTGTTTCGGCCGGGACCCCTCGACGGCGACCTGCTCGGCGCGGCGCTGCCTGCCCGTCTGGCGTTGCCGCCGGTTCCGGGCCGGGGACTCATTGTGGCCGACGGCGCGGCCGCAGCGGCACAGGTGGCAGTCGTGGACGCGGCTGCGTAGCGTCGAGGTCCGGCGCGTCCGAACGGACCCGCCGCACACCTGTCGAGTTCGCCGAGCCATCCGGGAGCACCTGTGACGCATCCCAGCATCCGCATCGAGACCGCCGGTGCGGTCACCACCGTCACCATCGACCGGCCCCGCCGCAAGAACGCCTGCACGACCGCCATGTGGACGGCCCTGCGCGAGGGGTTCCGCCAGATCGCCGAGTCGCCGGCCCGGGCGGTTGTCATAACCGGGGCGGGGGGCGACTTCTGCGCCGGCGCCGACGTCGGTCCCGGAGACGACGAGGAGGTGGCCCGAGACCAGCCACGCCGGCACCGGATAGACCAGATGCGCGACATCGCCGACACGGTCATGGCCATCCACGACTGCCCCAAGCCGGTGGTCGCCAAGGTGGACGGGGTGGCGGTGGGGGCCGGGCTGGGCGTGGCGTTGGCCTCCGACATGGTGTGGTGCTCGCAGAGGGCCCGGTTCTCGCTGATCTTCGCTCGGCGGGGCCTCAGACTCGACTTCGGCACGTCGTGGCTGCTGCCCAAACGGATCGGCCTGCACGAGGCCAAGCGCCTGGCCTTCACCGGCGAGATCATCGGCGCCCAGCGGGCCGCGGACCTCGGCATCGCCAACGGGGTCGTGCCGGTCGAGGAACTCGACGCCGCCGTGGACGAGATGGCGGCCACCATCGCGGCCGGACCCCCCATCGCGCTGTCCAACTCCAAGCGCTACCTCAACAACGCCTCCAACATCTCGTTGTCCCAGGCGCTGGAGGCCGAGGCCCTCGGCCAGGGCGTCAACTTCGCCACCCGCGACACCAAGGAGGCCATGAGGGCCTTCATCGAGAAGCGCGACCCCGTCTTCGAGGGCTGGTGACCCCGGCCGCTGACACGATGACCTGGGCCTGAGAGGCCAACCGTGCCGTCCAAGGCACGATGAGGTTACTCACCGAGCATTGTTAGGTAAACTTGACAACATTTGCCGAAGCAGCTTATAGTCATCGCCCATGCATTGCACCATCATCGCTTCGGCCCTTATCACAACCCTGCTCGCGAGCGCATGCTCCGGCGAAGGTGCCCGATTCCTGGACGGGGCCGCCGCGCAGATCTACGGCGGCGAGTGCGCCGACGGCAACGGCCGCAGTGTCACCGTCTACGCAGGGCGCTCCGAGAATCTGATCGGCCCGCCGCTGGAGGCTTTCACCTGCCAGACCGGTGCCGCGGTCGAGATCCGCTGGGGAAACTCCACCGACCTGGCCCTGCTGCTGGCCGAGGAGGGTGACCGCACCGCGGCCGACGTGTTCCTGTCCCGCTCGCCCGGCCCGGTCGGGTTCCTCGAGAGCCAGGGGCTGCTCGGCGCCGTCGACGGCGATGTGCTCGGCCTGGTCGCAGAACAGAACCACTCCAAGTCGGGCACCTGGGTCGGGTTCTCGGGCCGCAAGCGGGTGCTGGTCCACAACATCGACTCCGTACCCTCCGACGAACTCCCGCAGTCGGTGTTCGACCTGACCGGCGAGCGTTACCGCGGCCGGGTCGCGATCCCGGCCACCAACGGCTCCTTCCTCGACTGGTTCACCGTGTTTCGCGACCAGCACGGCACTGACACCGCCTCCCGGTGGCTCGGCGAAATGGTGGCCAACGGCGCGCGCTACTACCCGAACAACCGATCCATTGTGGAGGCCGCCGGCCGGGGAGAGATCGACATGGGCCTGGTCAACCACTACTACCAGTACCAGGAGGACGCCGCCGCGGGCGACAGCCACCGGGCCGCCAACCACAACTTCGACGATGACGACATCGGATCGCTCCTCATCATCACCGCGGCCACCGTCACGGCCAACAGCGACAACGCCGAGGCAGCCAACGCCCTGATCGCCTACCTGCTCTTCGCGCCGGTCCAGCGCTACCTCACCGACGAGACCCTCGAGTACCCCCTGGCCGCGGGGGTGGCACCGGCTGTCGTCCTGCCGCCTCTGGGCGCGCTGGAGATCGGCACCGTCGACTTCGACGCCCTCGGGGGCGGCTTCGCCGAGAGCCTCGCCATCATCGAGGCCAGCGGCATCCTCAACGAGTGAGCGTCGCGGCCACCGCGGCTTGCGGCATCCTCAACGAGTGAGCGTCGCCCGCCCGCCGGAGGCCGAGAGGCTCGGCCCGTTCCGCTTGTCGGACGCGTCGCCGTTGCTGCGGGTCGTGGGCCTGGCGCTGGCGCTCGGGTTCGCGTTCCCGGGCCTGTACCTCGTCTACCGGAACTTCGCCGTGGGCGCCGACCCAGCCGGGCTGCTGCTCAGCGACCGCACCCTCGGACCGCTGTGGCGCTCGCTGCGGCTGGCCGTGTCGGTGTCGGGCGCGGCGCTGGTGCTGGGTACCTCGCTGGCGTGGTTCACCACCCGCACCGACCTGCCGCTCCGCCGGCTCTGGCGGGTGCTGCTGCCGCTGCCTCTGGTGTTCCCAACCTTCGTCGGAGCTGCCGCGTTCATCCACACCCTCAACCCCGGCGGGCTGGTCAACGATCTGCTCGCTGGCATCGGGATCGACCGCACCCCCGAGCTTCGGGGCTTCAACGGCGCGTGGTTGGTGCTGACCCTGATGACCTACCCCTACGTGTACCTGCCGGTGGCGGCCCGCCTGCGGCAGCTCCCCAGCGCCCTCGAAGAGAGCGCCCGCGTGCTCGGCGACACCGCCGTCAAGGCGTTCGGGCGGATCTGCCTACCCCAGATCGCCACCGCCATGGGGGCCGGCACCCTGCTGGTGTTCCTCTACACGCTCAGCGACTTCGGCGCGGTGCAGCTCATGCGCTACGACACCCTCACCCGGGCCATCGCCACCAACCAGCTCGCCAACCCACCGGTGGCCCTGGCGTTGAGTTTGATCCTGCTGCTGGTGGCGGCCCTGGTTGTGCTGGCCGAGCGGCGGTTCTCGAGCCGGCTTCCCGACGGCACCCGCGGCCAGTCGAACCGCCCCATGCTCTACGCCCTGGGGCGGGGGCGGGCGCCCGCGGTGGCCTTCGTGGCCCTCTCGGCGGCCGCAGGCGTAGGGGCACCTCTGGTGGCCCTGCTGGACTGGGCCGCGGACGGAGCGCTGCGCTCGATTACGGGCGGCCGGCCCCTGACCATCGACGGATCGAAAGTGCTGGAGGCCACGGCCAACACTCTGGGCGCGAGCCTGGTCGCGGCGGTGGTGTCGACTGCGGCCGTGCTTCCCGTTGCCCTGCTGGTCGGCCGTTACCGGTCGCGCTCAGGCGCGCTGGCCCATGCCGTCGTGGTCAGCACCTTTGCCCTGCCGGGCATTCTCATCGCGCTGTCGATGAGGTTCTGGACGCTGCGCTCGGACCTGGCTTTCGAGCTGCTCAACGACACCATGGCCCTGCTCGTCTTCGCTTATGTTGTTCGCTTCGGGTCTCTGGCCATGGGCGTGACGCTGGTGGCGGTTCGCAGCGTCCCCGACAGGCTGCACGACTCCGCCCGGATCCTGGGCGCGGGCCGGTTGCGCCGGTTCTTCGCAGTGGACCTGCCCATGATGGGGCCGGGCCTGCTCGCTGGGACCGGCCTGGTGCTTCTGTCGGTGATGAAGGAATTGCCGATAACCCTGTTCGTGTCGCCTCTGGGCTTCTTCACGCTGGCCACGCAAATCTTCGGCTCCTTCGAGGAGGCGTTCATCGCCGAGGCCGGAATCATGGCCGTGGTGCTGGTGGCCCTGTCGTTCGTGCTGACATGGTTCCTGGTGATCCGCCGCGACGATCTGCTGTGACCGGGCCGCCCGCGAACACGAGTCCGAGCCGCCGGCCGCGGGGCCGGTAGGGTGAGACCATGCAGGGCTCACCGGAGATCATCGACTTCCTGAACGAAGCGCTGGCCGCGGAGGTAACCGCCATCAACCAGTACTTCGTCAACTCCAAGGTGTGCGAGAACTGGGGCTGGGACCGCCTGGCCGCCAAGATGCGCGAGGAGTCGATCGAGGAGATGCACGACGCCGAGAAGCTGATGGACCGCGTCCTGTACCTCGAGGGGATGCCCCGACTGGAGAGCCTCGCCAGTGTGCGTGCCGGCAAGACCGTCGAGGATCAGATGGAGAACGACCGGCAGCTCGAGGTGGCCGCGGTGGTCCGCTACCGCCGGGGGGTGGCCTTGGCCGAACAGCACGGCGACGTGGGCACCCGGGAACTGCTCGAGCATCTGCTGGTGGGCGAGGAGGAGCACCTCGACTGGATTGAGACCCAGCAGACCATGATCGCGGCGATCGGCATCCAGAGGTACCTCCAATCCCAGATCGGCGCCTGACCGTCCCGGCCGCCGGTGACGGCACACCGCCGGCCTCGGCCGGTCCGCGCCGGCGCTAGCGGTGGCGGGTCGAGGCCCGTGTCCAGCAGCGACTCCTTCCCGCGGCGCCAGGCCCGCACCCGGCGCTTCACGCTGGGCGAGCCCCGGGACATCCGGGTGTCCGACGGCGGCGCCCGGGTGGCCTTCCTGCGCTCGCCGGGCCCGGTCGACCCGGTCAACTCGTTGTGGGTGCTCAACGTGGCCTCCGGTGTCGAGCGATTGGTGGCCGACCCTCGCCTGCTCGGTGCCGGCCGCGACGCTGAGGATCTGCCGGAGGCGGAGAGGGCCCGGCGCGAGCGAGTGCGCGAGACCGGCTCCGGCATCGTCTCCTATGACGCCGACGCCGATCTGACCGCGGCGGTGTTCACGCTGGGCGGAGGGCTGTGGCGGGTTGGTCTCGCCGACGGCGACGGGCCGCCCGAGGCCCTGGCAGTCCAGCCGGGCCCGTTCGATCCGCGCCTGTCGCCCGACGGCGCCCGGGTGGCCTACGCGGCCGGATCGGGCCTGCGGGTGACCGGGGACGCCGGCGGGGACCGCGCCGTCGTCGAGGAGCCCGGCGAGACGGTGAGCTGGGGGTCGGCCGAGTTCGTGGCCGCGGAGGAGATGGGCCGCACTCGTGGCCACTGGTGGTCCCCCGACGGCCGGCGCCTGCTGGCGGCCCGGGTGGACACCGCGCCGGTACCCCGCTGGTGGATCGCCGATCCGGCGTCGCCCGACGCCGAGCCGGCTGAGATCCGCTACCCGGTAGCCGGCGCGGCCAACGCCGCGGTGGCGCTGGCGGTGTTAGACGTCGACGGCGGCGGCGAGGGCGAGGGCCGGGTGGATGTTGCCTTCCACGGGGGCGGCTGGGAGTACCTGGCCGGGGTGCGCTGGAGCGCCGACGGGCTGCTGCTCACCGTGCAGACCAGAGACCAGCGCACCCTCGGCGTGCTGGAGGCCGATCCCGACACGGGGTCCTGCCGGCTTCTGCGCCGCGTCGGCGACGAGGCCTGGGTTGAGCTCGTACCGGGCGCGCCCCGGCTGGTGGGCGGGCGCCTGGTGACGGTGGAGGACCGGGGCGCTGCTCGCAGGCTGTGCGTGGACGGCGAGGCCCTCACGCCCGACGATGTGCAGGTCCGCGCTGTGCACCACGCTGACGGAGTCGGTGTGGTCGTCTCCGCCTCGGTCGACCCGGCCGACACCCATGTCGCCCGCGTGGGGTGGGACGGGACGGTCGAGCGGCTCACCGCCGGCCCGGGCGTGAGCGGTGTAGCCGTGGGCGGGGGCACGACTGTCATCTCCAGGCGCACGCTGGCACACACCGGCCGCCGCTGCCGCGTCGATTCTCCGCTGCGGCCCGGCCGGGCCTATGACATCGCCTCTCTCGCCGCGGATCCCGGCCTGGAGCTCAACGTCGAGATCGTCGAGCTCGGCCCCCGCAAGCTGGTCTCGGCCCTCGTCATGCCCTCGGCGTCAGTCGCCGGCGGCGACGGGCCCCTCCCGGTGCTGCTCGACCCCTACGGCGGCCCCCACGCCCAGCGGGTGCAGCGGGCCGAAGCGCTGTTCCACACCTCGCAGTGGTTCGCTGACCAGGGCTTCGCGGTGCTGGTGGCAGACGGCCGGGGCACACCGGGCCGGGGACCGGCCTTCGAGCGGGCCGTGCGGGGCGACCTGGCCGGCCCCGTGCTCGAGGACCAGATCGACGCGCTGCACGCCGCGGCCCGGCTCAACTCGCGCCTGGACCTGTCGAGGGTGGCCATAAGGGGCTGGTCCTTCGGCGGCTACCTGGCCGCGCTGGCGGTGCTGCGGCGCCCTGACGTGTTCTCGGCGGCCATCGCGGGCGCGCCGGTCACCGACTGGCGGCTGTACGACACCCACTACACCGAGCGCTACCTCGGCCACCCGGCCACCGAGCCCGCCAACTACGAGCGCACCGACCTGGCTCCGCTCGCCCCCGGCCTGGAGCGCCCCCTGATGCTCATCCACGGCCTGGCCGACGACAATGTGGTGGCGGCCCACACCCTGCGGCTGTCGCGGGCGCTGACGGAGGCGGGCCGGCCCCACGCCGTGCTGCCGCTGTCCGGTGTCACCCACATGACCCCCCAAGAGGAGGTGGCTGAGAACCTGCTGTTGCTCCAGCTCCGCTTCCTGCAAGACGCCCTGGGAATGCAGCCATTGGCGCCCCTAGAACAGCAGCCCCGAAGAGACGAGGGAGCAGCCGGTGACTGAAGCAGTGTCCGGGCAGACCGTGGGCGTCGATTCTGGTGAGGCAGAGGGCCGGCGCCGGGAGCGGCTGCTCGATGGGCGGGCCTGGGACGACTTCTGCGACACGTTGAAGGCCGCGGGGCGCATCGTGGTGCGGGAGACCCCCGACGGCGACCCCCTGGACCGGGTGGAGGGCTTCCGCTACCTCACGCGCATGATCATGATGGCCTCGGCCCGGGCAGTGGAGCGCCGCACCCCCGGTGTGCGCCCCCAGCCGGTCCGGCTCATCCCGCCGCCGCTGCGGGGCGGGCAGGGCGTGCAGTCGCCCAACCAGGACCACATAGTCCAGCCAGTCGATGCCCGCTACCGGTACCGGGTCACCGGCACGCTCGGCAGCGCCTACACCCACCTGTCGGCCTGGAGCCCGCCCATCCCCGCCGACGTCGGCGCCTTCGGTGTAGGCCTCGACGCCGAGAGCCACCTCGCCAGTTTCAACCCGAACATGGCTCTGACGCCCCACAGCTTCGTACTGGCCGAGCTGGCCGCCGCCGACGGCACGGTGGACTTCGTGCTGTCGGTGGACGACCCCGGCGACGGCGAGGTGTGGTTCCCGGTGACACCGCTGACCCGGGAACTCATGGGCCGGGTGGTCTACGAGGACCGCGGCGCCCAGTCGCCGCCCCGCCTGGAGATCCGCTGCCTCGACCAGCACCCGCGCCCGGCCACCCCCGAGCCCGACGACATGGCCGCCCGCCTGGCCGTGGCCGGCCAGCTCGTGCTGGGCCTGCTCAGCGACTACGGGGGCTGGACCCGCGATCTGCTGACCCGGGAGAACCAGCTCGAGTTCACCCGTGAGTGGTACGAGCGCATCGGGGGCTCCCCCGACGACCGCCACTTCGAGTTCGGCTACTGGCGCCTGCAGCCCGGCACCGCGCTGGTGGTGGAGTTCGCCGAGCCCCGCTGCCAGCACTGGAACTTCCAGCTCTGCAACCATTGGATGGAGAACCTGGCCGACTATGCGAGGGGCCGGGGTTACGTGGACAGCCACGGCGCGGTCCGGGGCCCGGGCAACCGGGTGCGCATCGTGGTGGCCGCGGCCGACCCCGGCGTCGGCAACTGGGTCGATCCCAGCGGCCGGGATCACGGTGTGATGGGCCTGCGCTTCGTGCAGCCCGCGACCCCGCCCGCGGTCTCCAGCCGCCTGGTCCCGCTCGAGGACCTCACCGCGGCCTGAGCGGCGGGCCGGGACCCGCCCTCACCAGCCCGAATCTATGACCAACATCATTCGAGTTGTGCTCGCGCCGATAGTGCGCGAACATGGCTGGAGGTGTCTTTCGTTGATCGGGGCCCGCGTGGGTCTTCGGTCACCTAGCGGGGCGGTGGTGCGCACTACCGGGGGGAGGAGGTGCGCATCACCGCCGCCGCGCGGGGCGGTGCCCACCAGCCGGAGGCGACCCTCAAACGCGCGGTCGCGTGGACGGAAGCAGCGAGCGTGCAGCCGTGCAGCGCGCTGGTCAGTACTCTCTGCGCTCGTAGGCGCCGATCAGCATCAGCTTGCTGGCTAGAACTAGGTGGAACACCGTCGGTATCCATGTGCTGAACCATCCGGAGTCGGACAGCACGGTCAAGCCGAGGACCAGCCGGACGGCCATCGCCGCGAAATACACGGCGCCCGCGGCGGTCACCGGCACCACCAGGCGCGAGCCGATCAGGCCCTTCCCTCGGTGCATTCGGACCGTCACGACGACCGCGAGGGCCACGATGGCGACCTGCGCGGCCAGCAGCACCGGGTAGGGCAGGCCGCTGCCCTGGAAGTCGTCGAACGGCGGCAGGAACGACACGGGTGCCCACCTCTGCACGGCCTGGCTGACGACCCGCGCCACGAAGGCCAGGCTGAGGCCGGCGACGGCCCACGCGTAGCGGCGATGCGTCACGGATCCAGTGGCTCGAGGCCGCGCCCGGCGCGCTCGTCGATGGCGAGCCCGTAGCCGCTGCCGGAGTCGGGCAGGTCGGCCGCGGAGAGCACTCCGGCCGGACCGAACATGATGCTGTGAGAGGTGAGGTCGTGATGCAGCAGGTGGGTGCCGAAGGCGCCCTCGGCCGCCACCAGGGACGGGCCGGCCGCCTCCATCACGGTGAGGGCGGTCCGGGCCAGGATGCTCGTCTCGCCTACTTGACAGCCGACGATCACCCCGATCCCCAGGTCGGTCGCCCTTCGTGCAACTTCCAGAGACCGGATGACACCGCCCATCTTCGATACGCGGATGTTGGCGATCCACCGGTCGGAGTCGGCGGCGACGCTGTCGAGCTGGCCGGCTCTCAGCAGGCTCTCATCGAGCACGATGCGGGTTCCGCAGGCGTCGCTGACTCGCCGGAGTCCGTCGAGGTCGCCGGGCCGGAGCGGCTCCTCCACCGCCAAGAGCTCGCGGCCCAGTCCCTTCACGTGGTGGACGCACTCGTCGGCGGCGGTCCATAGGTTGTTGGCGTCGATCCGCACTCTCGGGCCTTCGTGGGCGCTCGCCGCGCGCCGATCGGGGAGTGCCCGCATCTTGCGCCGGTCGCGGCGCAAGTCGCCTGAGACCTTCACCTTGAAGTCGCGGAAGCCGTCGGCCCGGTAGCGCCGGCACTGCCACCGGTACACGGGCCAGGGCGAGTCGCCGAGCACGGCGGTATATCGGAACTCGCCGGTCGGCCGGGCCTCGCCCAGCACGTCCTCCGCGGTGCGTCCCGCAACCTTGCCGATCAGATCCACCACGGCGGTCTCCATCGCGCAGAAGGCGGCGGGGCTGCTGTCGATGGCGGCCCGATGCTCGTCGATCCAGCCGTGCAGGCTCCCGATGTCAGTGACGTTGCGAGTCACGTCGTCGCGGTGGCCGTGGACGAACGCGGAGGCGCTCTCGACGGTCTCTCCGGTCACGTACGGGCGGGGGCACCCCTCACCCCAGCCGGTGGCGCCGCCGGGGCCGCGGGCGGCGACGATCAGGTTCCGCGCTCGCCGTCGGCTCGCCGAGGCGTGGCGGACCACGGTCTTGAAGGGCACGCCGAAGGTGAACACGTCGAGGCGCTCGATCCGCATGTCGCGTGTCTCAGTCCGGCTCGGCGAAGGCGTCGAAGTCGAAGGCGCAGTCGTGGCGGTACTGCACGTGCAGGTACTTGAACTGCACGTCGCGCTGGCCGGCCGCCACCTGTCGCCGGCGGTACTCGGCGCCGGTCCCGGCCCGAAGGCGGCGCAGGGCCAGCGGTTCGAGCCTCCCGCTGGCCCGCTTGGCGCCGTATTCGATGTTCGCGGCGCGCAGGCGGGCCTCGACCTCCGTCGCGAGGGCGAGCCGGTCCTGGGCCCCGTCCAGTCGGCTGCTAGGTGCGGCATCCTCTTCCAGGTAGAGCGTGTAGGCGGCCGCGTCGACGTCGGCCAGCATGATGAAGAAGCCCGAGGCGACCGACCGTTCGGCCAGCACGCCGCAGACCGCGTCCAGCACCTGCCCCTCGTGGAGCTTCTCGCCGGTGATGCTGGTGATTCCGCTGCCCTTCTGCACGAAGGCCAGGGTCGGGGTGGCGCCCACCCACCCCGTGACCCGGACGATGTCGCTCATGTCGTAGCGGTAGAGCCCGTCGGGCGTGGTCACCACCACGTTGTAGTCGCGTCCTGTCTCGAGCTCGCTCGGTGACAGCATCTCAGCGTCGCCTGCGTCCCATGCCTCGCGTTCGGCGAACTCGAAGAACGTGTCGCCCAGAACCGGAAGGCACGTGTTGGTCGCGGCGTCGACATTGGTGGTGCCCTGCATCTCGCTGGCCACCCAGCCGACCTCGATCACAAGGCACGACTGTGGGAGGGATGGCTTGAGGTTGGCCGCGGCCACGGCGCAGCTGCCGCCGGTCCACGTCACGACGCCGGCGAGGTCGGGCCAGATGTCGGCGTAGGTGAGCCGGCCGGCTCGGTCCAGTCGCCTCGCGAGCTGTTCGGCCCGTTCCGGACGGGGCTCTAGCCCCGTTCCCTCGTGTGGGTCCAGCAATGCGGCTAGCTCGGCGGGCAGCCTGCCAGCGGCGACGGCCGCCAGCACGGCCTCTGCGTGCTGGTCGATCACCGCGAGCAGCCGGGTGAGGGTGGAGGGGTTGGCTGTCGCGATGCAGGTCACCTCGGGATCGGCCAGGCCCAGAACGGCCATGATCAGGTAGCGGGCCTCGTAGTCGGCGACGGCGGTGAGGGAGGTTGGCAGTGTGTAGCGCCGTTTCAGCAGCCCGGGCTGGTTCTCGTGCAGCTTCCCGGAGGCCGAGCCGTAGGGCGTGCCCCCGGGCATGTGGCCCTCAACGGCTGCGCCGCCGACCGCGAAGACCTTGCCCGAGAGGATGGGCGCGCCCTTGGACCAGACGTGGGTGGCAAGACGCTGGTGGGCTTTGAGCCGCTTGAACCCCGACGGCGTGACCGGGATGTTCTTGGGGGTACCGCCCGTGCCGCTGGTGCGGTTGTAGAACACCGGCTGCTCGGCGGTAAGGCAGGTCTCGCCCGTCAGTTCCTGGCGCTCCACGTGATGGCGCAGGTCCTCATAGGTCTGCACCGGCACGGCCCGGCGGTAGTCGTCGACGGTGCGGATCGCCGCGAACCGGTGCTCGGCACCGAAGGCGGCGCCCGCGTTTGTCTCCAGGATCCGACGGAGCAGCGCCGCCTGGGCCTCTTCGGGGGCCTCGGCTGAGCGCAGCAGACGGCGGAGGCGGGGCTCCTGGGTCGCGGCCAGAGCCCCCCTGAGGGCGAGGTAGCCGATGCCGCCGGGCATCAGCCGGCTGCCCTGGGGGGCGCCGGGCGGGCTCGTGCCCGCATCACGTCTCCGCTCGGTCCAGGTTGGCGATGAACGGTGTCCGCATCTGGGTCCAGAACCCCCCGGGGTAGTTCCGGTTGACGAGACCGAGATCGCCAACCCCCCGGCCCGAGGGCAGGAACCGGGTGCCGAACAGCACGTCCCACACGATCAGGTTGTTGCCGTAGTTGTTGTTGGATTCCGCCGGAAGCTCCGAATGGTGCCAGCGGTGCAGCTCAGGGCCGCTTATGAGGTAGTTGAGGGGCCCGAGCCGCACGTCGCAGTTCGAATGCTGGAAGAACCCGTTGACCGCGTAGAACACGAAGTAGGCGGCCAGGACCTCGCCGGACACGCCCATCAGCGCGAACGGGAGGGCGTCCAGCGCGTACTGGACCGCCTTCTCGAAGGGGTGGAACCGGGCGACGTTCAGCCAGTAGAGGCGGTGCGGCGAGTGATGGACGGCGTGGTAGCGCCACATGGGCTCGTAGCGGTGGAAGGCCCGGTGCAGCCAGTACCGGGCGAAGTCGGCGGCCAGCAGCATCATCACCACCTGCGCCGCCACTGGCAGCCCGTGCGGCCACAGCCCGCCGACTGCCCATCCGC
>JAKZWH010000353.1:0-7246 GCA_047515615.1 Acidimicrobiales bacterium
ACGTGCGGGGTGACGATCACGTCCTCGCGCCCGAGCAGCGGATGACCCGCGGGCAGCGGTTCGGGCTCGGTCACGTCGAGGCCGGCTCCTGCGATGTGGCCGGACTCGAGGCCGGCGAGCAGCGCTTCGTGATCGATCAACGAGCCCCGGGCACAGTTGACGAGGATCACACCCGGTCGCATCGCCGAGACGGCGCCGGCATCGACGATGTGGCGTGTCTCTTCGGTCGCAGGCGCGTGGAGCGACACCGCGTCGCTGCGCCGCCACAGTTCGTCGAGGTCCACGAGCTCGGCCACGCCCTCGGTGTCAGATGCCTCCAGGTGCGGGTCGTGCACGAGCACTCTCATGCCGATCGCGGCCGCGTAGCGTGCCACCCGCCTGCCGATGCGCCCGCAACCGACCAGCCCCAGAGTCCTGCCCTCAAGCTCTAGGGCGCAGTGAACGGCCCGATAGTCGCCGAGACCGGCGTGCAGCCGGAGTTCTGAGCGCTTGATCCGTTTGGACACGGCCAGCAGCAACGCCAGGGCGTGCTCGGCGGTGGACACCGTGGGAGCGTCGGGGGTGTTGCACGCCGCGACTCCGACCGCCGCGCACGCGCCAGGATCGACGTTGTCGTAGCCGATACCGGCGCGGGCCACCACCTTCAGCCGGGGCAGGCGACCGCAGACGACCGCGTCCCAGGGCTCGTTGGCGCCCACGATCACACCGTCGGCGTCGGCGAGGTCGTCGGTCAACTCGATGTCGTCAGGAATTGCGACCTCCGGCGGTGGCGGTCGATCGATCCAGATGCGCCAGGGCGCCGCGGTGCTCATGCCGCCACCACCTGAGCAGTTGCCGGGTCGGCGCCACCGAGCACTGCGTCGATCTCGGCCGCGGTGGGCATAGCGTCGGCGCACGTCAGACGGCCGGCCACGATGGCGCCGGCCGCATTGGCCCGCGTGACTATCTCCACCGGGTCGAGCCCGGCGAGCAGTCCATCGGCCAGCGCTCCGCCGAAGGCATCGCCCGCGCCGAGGCCGCACACGACATCCACCTTCACCGGCGCAACCGAGGAACGACCGTCGGGCGTGGCCACAAGCACACCACCGGCGCCCATCTTGACCACCGCCAGCTTGACGCCCCGCTCCAGCAGCCGGTCGGCCGCGGTGTGGGGATCGGAGGTTCCCACTGCGATTTCGCACTCGGCCCGGTTCCCGACCGCCACCGTCACATGGTCGATGGCCGGGCCGATCTCCGCGGAGGCCTCGGCCGGCGACGACCAGAAGCTGGCGCGGTAGTCGAGGTCGATCACAGTGTGCTCCGCCCTGCCGCGCCGCTCCAGCAGGGCTCGCACCGCCGAGCGGGACGGCTCCTGCGCGAAGCGAGAGCCGGTGACCCACAGGACTGGAACGGTCTCAGCCACGGCGGGCATGTCGTCGATTGTTAAGTTCATGTCGGGTCCGCGGGGCTCCCGGTAGAAGAGCAGGGGCGGGTCGGTCGGAGGATCCAGGGCGCAGAAGGCCAGGGCCGTGCGCAGATCCGGATCGACCGACACGTAGTCGTTGACCACGCCGAAGTCCTTGGCGAGGGCAGCGCGGATGTAGTCGCCGAACCCGTCGTCGCCGACACGGGTGACGATCGCGGCCCGCCGGCCGAGACGGGCCGCGGCCACGGCAACGTTGGTGGGCGATCCGCCGATCGACTTCGCGAACGACTGCACCTCGCTGAGAGGCACGCCGCTCTGCTGCGGGTACAGGTCGACGCTGACGCGACCGACCGTGAGCAACTCGAGTCCGGTCATCTGCCCCGGTGGGAACGGTTCGGGGCCGTTGCCGAGCCGGCGGCGGCCCCCAGCTCGAGGCGGGCCACCCTCAGCTTGCGCCGGCCTTGGCCAGCTCGTGCTGGAGCTCCTTGAGCTCGGCGCCACCCGCCATGAGTTGAGTCAACTCGGACTGCGACAGCTCGTCCTTGGCCCAGTTGCCGAGCGACTGCCCCCGCTGCAGGATCACGAACCGGTCGCCAACGGGGTAGGCGTGGTTGGGGTTGTGGGTAATGAAGATAACCGCGAGACCCTGGTCACGGGCCTCGACGATGCGGCGCAGTACCACCCCTGACTGCTTGACACCCAGCGCGGACGTGGGCTCGTCGAGGATCAGCACCCGGGCGCCGAAGTAGCTGGCCCGGGCGATGGCCACCGACTGGCGCTCACCGCCCGACAGCGTGCCCACGGCCTGATCGGTGTCGCGGATGTCGATGCCCATCTTTGCCATCTCGTCCTTGGCGATCATCTTGGCCTTGTCGATGTCGAGCTGGCGGAACGGCCACACGCCCTTCTTCGGCTCCTGGCCGAGGAAGAAGTTCCGCCAAACCGACATAAGGGGAACCATGGCCAGATCCTGGTACACGGTGGCGATACCCGCGGTCAGCGCCTCGCGGGGGGAGGCGAACTTCACCTTGGTGCCCTCCAGGAGCAGTTCGCCCTCGTCGTGCTGGTGCACGCCCGCAAGGATCTTGATGAAGGTGGACTTGCCTGCGCCGTTGTCGCCGAGCACGCATGTCACCTCGCCGGGGTTGACGGTCGTGGTGACGCCAGTAAGAGCGATGATGTTGCCATAGAACTTCGACAGGTTTCGAAGCTCGAGGAATTGGGTGCTCATTCCTTGTCCTCCTTTGAACTAGAAGGTCCCTTGGGAACGATGATGGTGATCCCGGTTCGGTCGGGTCTGGTGGCACTGGACTTGACCGGCGCCTTCTCGGCTCGGCCGCGCACGTAGTTGTTGACCAGCACAGCCACCAGCAGAAGGGCTCCGAGAACCAGGAACCGCCAGTCGCTGTTCCATTGGGCGAAACCGATGCCCTGGGAGATCATGCCCCAGATCAAGGCGCCAATGCCCGCACCGAGCGCCGATCCGTAGCCGCCGGTCAGCAGGTTGCCGCCGACGACGGCCACAATGATGTAGCGGAACTCGTTGCCGTCGCCCACGTCCGCCTGCACGGCGGTGAGCCTGAAAGCGATCAGCATGCCGGTGATCCACGCCGCCGCCGACACGAGCATGAACAGCGTGGTCTTGGTGCGGGCCGCGGGCACGCCCACCGAGCGGGCCGCCTCTTTGTTCCCGCCGACGGCCATGATCCAGCTGCCGAACTGCGTGCGCATCAACAGCCACGAGCCGACGGCAGCGAAGATGACGAACGACAGCACGACCACGCCGAACTGTGTCTGGGGGCATCTGAGTTCGCCGTCGGTGCCCACCTTGCAGATCTTCTCCAGCTCGCTCCCAGTCACGAACAGCAGCCGGGTGACGACGCTGAGCATGACGGCCCCGATGCCCACCGACACCAAGGCCCGCCCGACTCCCTCGTCGCGCGTGAAGAGCGTGTATGCCGCGGTGACGAGGGCGTACACGACGAAGGCGGCGAGGCCGCCCTTGGCAACCCCGATGAGCAGTGCATAGAGGATCCCGTCGCCATCGACCATTTCCATGATGAAGAAAACAACCGTGGCCACAACTCCGATCGCGGCGCACAAGTGCATCCATCGGCCGAACTGGGGGGGCGGAGGCGCCGACGTGCGAGCCGAGCTCAGGTAGCGGGCCACCGCCGACGCGGCCAGCACCAGCGCCACCAGCAACAGAACGGTGAACAACTCCACGCGGATCTTGCGGGAGCCGTCGGCCCCGGCCTCGATCTGAATGAAGAAGGCCAGCACCACGATCACGACTGAGATGGCCAGAGAGGCGCCGACCGACGGCCGCACCCTTCTAGCAGCCCCCCACATCAGAGACACCCCCAGCAGGGCGAACCCGCCGAAGATGATGGTCCGAGCTGCCTGCACCGTGACCAGGAAGCTGATCGACGGCACGGCCACAAGCACGGCTCCGATCGCCGGATAGCCGGGCGTGACCCGCCCCAACGCGGCCAACACGGCCAGAACGCCGACTACGGCGATACCGAGCGCGAACACGAACTTGCCGAACGAGCCGCCCATGAAGCCCAACTGCGAGGAATCGTCGGCGTTCATGAGAGCGGTGATGATCATGGCCACCGCCGCCGCGGCCAGTCCGGCGACCAGGTACGGCCACCACCCCGCGGACGCACCGCGGTCGGAGCGGTCCGGCGGCTGGTAGCGGGCCAGGCACCAGCCGGCAACGCCGACCAACACACCGGTCGCCACCAGGAAGCCTCCGATTTGGTTGGATGTGGACCCGTCCCCCGACAGCAACACGACGAAGCCGACCACACCCAGCGCGACGCCCACGATTGCGGCCAGGCCCGACCCGACCTTCATGGACTTGCGCCGAGCGTAGGTGAGCTCGAACACCCCCAGCAGCAAGGCCAAGCTGCCGCAGATGAGCAGGCCGGCCCAGATTTCGTCGCGGACCAACCACACGCTGGACCACCGGCGGGCGTCCCAGACATGGCCGTTGCGGAGCCATTCGGCGCCGAAGATGCCGTTCCAGAAGTCGTAGCCCTCAGCCTCGTCGAGGCCCTCTACCAGCACCTTGTTGGTGAACAGCTTCGAGAAGCCCAGCTTGGCGCCGATCAGCATGAAGAAGGTGCCGAGCGTGACGATGAAGCTGGGCAGCGACGTCTTCTCAACCACCGTGCCGTTGAACCAGCCGATGGCCAGCGCGAAGGCCAGCGACAGGGGCACGGCGACATGAAGGCCGAGTCCCGCGCCGTTGATGTCATTGGCCAGCAGGATGGCGATGATGGCGGTGGCGCCGGTCATGGCGCCTGAGGAGAGGTCGAACTCTCCGCCGATCATCAGCAGCGCGACCGGTACGGCCATTAGGCCGAGATAGGCCGCGACATCGAGGAAGTTGGCGGTGCCGCCGACCGTGCCGAAGGGCGCCGACACCAGCCAGAAGAGCACCCATACGCCCAAAGCGCCCAGCAATGCCCCAATCTCGGGGCGGGTCAACAGCTGCTGGATGGGACCCCTGTGGGCGAGCCGCTCATCGACGGAGTGGCCGTCGGCGGCATTGTCATCGGCGACAGCCGTGTCGTCGGCGGCAGTCGTGTTGTCAGATGCAGCCATTCAGTCCCCCATTCGTTGGCTATTTCCCCACGATCGATTCGAAGGCTCGGAAGCCCGGATCCCGAGTGCGTGGCAACAGCGCGCGTCGCCGCGCATCACGAAAGTTAGTCGAGGGCGGCCGGAGTTGTCCGGCCGCCCTCGACCACTAAGGATTGACCTAGCGAGTGCCCTGGGAGACCAGCGCCTTGACGGCGGAGGCGTTGGCGGTGTCCACGAAGCCTGGGCCCGTCAGGATCGGCAGGCCGCCGCCCGCTGTGTTCTGGTTGGTGGCCTGCAGGTGCATCAGGATCACCGGCAGGTACCCCTGCAGGTACTGCTGCTGGTCGACGGTGAAGGCCACGTCGCCGGCTTCGATGGCGTCAATCAGGTCGCCGGACAGGTCGAAGCCGCCGATGACCAGTTGACTGCCGGCCTGCTCGCCCGCGGCGAGGGCCCGCAGCGGAAGGTTCGGGCCGACGCCGAGCACGCCGTCGATGGACGGGTCGGCCTGGAGGATGGCCGCGATGCTGTTCTGCTGCTCGTCCGGGTTGGCGTCGAGTCCGACGAACTCCGAGATGACTTCGCCGTTGAAGGTCTCGGCGAGGCCCTGGCAGCGCTCCTCGAGCGCCACGTTGGACTGCTCCTGGCGGGCGCACAGCACATGGGTCGCGCCCAGCGCGTTGAAGCGCTCACCCGCGCCGTTCCCGGCGACGATCTCGGTCTGGCCCACATGGGTGGCCGCGCCGAGGTCCTTGTAGTTGTTCACACCCGAGTTGAGCGTGTACAGCGGGATGCCCGCAGCCACCACGGCCTCAGCCGCGGCGGTCACGCCAGCCGGATCGGCCAGCGAGATGGCAATGCCGGAGGAGTTGGACGCGATGGCGGCCTCGATCTCCTGGGACTGCGCGAGCGCGTCGTTGTTGGAGCCGAAGTACACGACGTCGCAGCCGATGGCGGCAGCCGCGTCGCGCACTCCCACCTCTACTACGGACCAGAACACGCCGGAATCTCCGTGCGTAATCACGTGATAGGTGTTGTCGCAGCCCTGCGTGTCGACTACCTCGTCGGTGGCGGCCGGGGCAGCCTCGCCGTCGTCGTCTACCGGTGCGGTGGTCTCGGCCGGCGCGGCCGGCGTGGTGGTGTCGTCGCCGTCGTCATCGCCGCACGATGCGGCGACGAGGGTGATGGCGAGCACCACGGCGAACAGCTTACATAACTTTTGCATTTGATTATCCCTCCGGGAATCGGTGGTTGTTGTGTGTCAATCCGCTGCCCGCTCGGGCGGGCACCAGACCTCGCAGGAACTCCAGGCTCAGATCGGCGTTGCACCTGAGCCGGGCGACCGCCGACACATCGCCCTCGGCGATGGCGGCGTCCTGCTCCAGGACGTACCAGAGGTCTCGTCCTGATTCTTCGAGACGGGTGACGATCTCAGCGATCGCCACCTCTCCTCGACCTAACGGCGGGAACAGGCCGGCCTGCACGGCCTGCATCAGGGACAACTCCCCCGCCTTCAAGCGCACCGCGAGAGAGGGCTCCACATCCTTCAGGTGGACTAGGCCCACGCGATGCGCGTAACGATCCAACAGTCTCACGACATCGGTCCCGCCGATGGTCATGTGCGCGGTGTCCAACACGAGGGACACATCGGAGTCCTCCAGGATCCTGGTCAGCTCGGCGTCTGTCTCGACCAGAGACCCGAAGTGGGAGTGGAATACCTGCCGCAGGCCGTACTCGGCCGCGATGCGGTCGATGCCGGGCAGCGAGCCGCACAGCACCGACCACTCGGCGTCGTCCAAGGCTGCCTGGCGCCAGTCGTCCTCACGGCTGACTGCGCAGGTGACGAAAAACTGGCCGCCGCCACCGGAAATGAGCGTGGCCCACCGGCGCGCCGCGGCGCGCGTCTGCGCGACGCGGCTCGGATCGTGCAGCACGAGAGGCACGAAGCCGCCCAGCAGGCTCAGGCCGTATCGGTCGAGCGTGCTCCGCAACTCCGCCGGTTCGGTCGGCAGGTAGCCGAAGGCTCCGAGTTCGGTGTGGGTGAAGCCGGCTTCGGCCATCTCGGCGAGCACCCGGTTGACGGGGAGCTGGAATCCCCAGCCCGGAACCTCGCACACGCCCCAGCTGATGGGCGCGGTGGCAACCCGATCGAGAAGCACTGTGCGCGTCACGGTGCTCACGCGCCGCTCGCTGCTGATCCTCGCAGGCCCAAGGATCTGGGTAGTCGTAAAGACATCTGCCCCGTAT
>JAKZWH010000354.1:0-4296 GCA_047515615.1 Acidimicrobiales bacterium
CGAGTCGTCGGTGACGTCGCAGCCCACCGGCACGACCCCGGCGACCTCGCCGGCCAGGGCCTCCAGCCGGTCCAGCCTGCGGGCCGCGGCCACGACGGTGGCGCCCCTTGACGCCAGCAGCCGGCAGTACCGCTGGCCCAGGGTCCCGCTGGCGCCGGTAACGACGGCGACCCTGCCCCGCACCGAGAAGAGGTCGTCGCTCATCGATCCGTCACCCATGACACCGCGAACCTACCGCCAACCACCGGCTCTGCTTGGCGTAGTCAGGCCGGCGCGCTGCGGCGGACGAGGCTGCCTCCCACCGTCAGCAGGGCCGCTCCGAGGATGCTCCCGACAGCGGCTGTCAGCCAGGCGGTTGCGAAGGACCGGGCGAAGAGGAAGCCGAACGCAGCAGGGCCGATGATCACGCCCACATTGCTGCCTACCAGGGTGATGCCGGTCGCGGCCGCGGGCGAAGTGGCGTTGGACCGGGTTACCGCGTAGTTGAACACCCCCACCCATCCCCAGGCGGTGGCGAACGAGAACGGCACCGCGAACAGGAACGCCGCCGGCGAGCCGGAGCCCTGCGAGAGCACGGCGAAGCCCAGCGCGCCCGCGCCTACGAGCATGGCCGGCACCCCGAAGCGGGTGTTGGGGCGCCCGTCCACCCAATGACCCAGCGCCACCCGGGTCACGATCCCGGCCAGCGCGCCCAATGCGAACACCAACCCCGCGGCCGACTCGCTGAGGCCTCCCTGCTCGACGGCGGCGGTCACCGCGAAGCCGGTGAATGACGCCGACAGGGCGGTGCTGACCGCGACTCCCGCAGTGAGCACGAGCAGCGGGCCAAGGTCCACGTCTCCCTCGCGGCTCGGCGCGGTCCTTCTCACCCCGCGCAAGCCGGTGCGAGGAACGCTCAGCACGGCTGCCAGCGCGAAACCGCCGAACCCGGCGAACGTCCAGCGCCACCCCACCGCCAGCGCGAGGACCGGCACGGCCACGCCCGCGAGAAGGGCGGCCGCCGGCCCCCGGATTGCTTCAGGCCGAACGCCAAACCCATCCGGCGGTCCTCGATCGTGCGGGCCAGCCAGAGGTTCGACGACGACTGCATGAGGGTCGCCGCGATCCCGCCCGCGACCATCAGGCCAGCCATCCCTGGGCCGCGGCCCCGACCGAGAACATCGACAGCAGGGCGCCAAGAGCCTCCATGTACCCGTAGCCGCCGTGCAGCTGCAGGCACCGGTCGACCACCTGGAACTGCAGTTCGGTGGCGGTGAGCTTCACCGCGGCGGCCTCCACCGCGGTCAGCTCGCCGTCGACGTGGGCCTGGATGCAGCGGTCGACGTGGCTGCGCTCCCGGCCCACCTCAGCCAGCATCTCGGCGATGTTGAACCGGTTGGCTTGGTGGCTACCCACCGGCTGTCCGAAAACGTGGCGCTCCCGGCAGTAGTCGACGGTGATCTCAAGGGCCTTCTCGGCCGCGGCCACCGCGGTGACGGCCATGGACAGCCGCTCCTGGGGCAGGTTCTGCTTCAGGTAGGTGAGACCCTTGCCTGGTTCCCCCAGCCGGTTGGAGCAGGGCACGCGGGCGTCGCTGTAGAAGAGCTCGCTGGTGTCCTGGGCCCGGTGGCCGACCTTGCCCAGCTTGCGGCCCCGCTCGAATCCGGGCATTCCCCGCTCGACCGCCAGCAGACTCAGCTGCCCTCCGGCTTCGTCGTCGCGGACCACGGTCACCACTAGGTCGGCCTGTAGCCCGCTGGTGATGAACGTCTTGGTGCCGTTGACGATGGTCCGCCACTATCGGGTGTCCGCCGATGTCGGCCTGGCGGGTCATGGCGCCGATGCGCAGCCCACCACCGGTGTGCTCGACGCCGGCCAGCCCGTCAACGGTGTTGAGGTCGATCAGGTGATCGAAGCGGGCCAGCCGCATGGACAGCATCGGAACGAGGCTCTGCCCCCCGGCGAGAGGCTTGGCCTCGTCGCCGTACTCGGCCAGGAGGTCCAGGGCCTCGGCCAGGCCCTGCGGCGAGTGGTACCGGAAGGCGGCGGGCTTCACCTCTGCGCCTTGGTGTCGAAGCGCTCGGTGTCGAATCGCTCCGCGATGATCGCCGGCGCTCGTCTTCCCCCGCTCGACGGCTGCGGTTGCCTGACTTTCATCATCCTTGATTGACGATAATCCCCGATGGGCGCGCCAACGGGCACCCAGGAAGTCGAGCACGACATATGGCCAGCACGCACCGGAGCGGCGTCGCCGGAGGCGAACCCCCGGACCAGCAGTTGAGCCGCCAGGAGATGCTGGCCGTCTTCGAGCGGGTCTCGGGGCGCGCCATGGGCTCCCCGACGGCGTCTCGCGAACTCACGCTGCAGCAGCGACAAGCGAACGTTCCGATGGCCTACAAGGGGTCGGCCACCGACGTTGCCTACGCGGCCCTCTTCTTCGCCTCCGACGAGTCGCGGTACGTCAGCGGCGCGTGCCTGCCGGTGGACGGGGCAGTCCTGGCGGCGCGCTGACCGGCGACCGCCCTGTCAGGGGCGGGCAGGCTCAACCGGTGGCATTGATGGCCGCCGTCTAGCCGTGCAGGAAGCCGGTGGCGCTGGTCGGGGTGAAGTGCGCCATTAGTCGGCGCTCGTCGATCATGGCCTGGCGGTACTCGCCCCAGTCGGGGTGCGGGGAGCCGGCCACCCGCTCGTAGTAGTCGACGAGGGCGTCGCTGGTGGCGTCGTCGGGGCTGGCGGTGGCGGGCGTCAGCTCGACGGTGCCGTCGAGGGACACGTACGACCAGGCCTTCTCGTCTGAGACGTGCAGCACAGCCCTGGGGTCGCGTCGCAGGTTGGTGGTCTTGGCCCGGTCCGCGGTGACCGAGATCGAGAAGGTGCCGTTGTCGACGTAGTACACGATGTCGGAGGACTGGGGCCGGCCGTCGGCCCGGATGGTGATGAGCACCCCGAGCCGGCGCTCGGCTGCCCAGTTGACTGCGTTTGAGAGTTCCATGCGCGTGTTCCTAGTGCGCGACCTGCCGCGGTGCTCAGCCGGGGCGCTCAGCGAACGTGCGGTGCGAACTTCCTGTCACTTCTTCACCTCTGTGGCGGATTGCTGACAGAGGTTCGGCAGAGCTCATCCGGGACCCGCCAGGCCTGGACCGTCCAGGTGAGGGCCGGTCGTGCCGCTGACCCCTGTGGGATTCATGCCGAGCTTGCGGTGGTCCCAGGTGCGCACCCGCTCGACGTCGAGGCGAACCGCCACCCGCTTGTGCAGCATGGCCTCCACGAACGGCCTGAACTCCTCGGCGTAGGGACCGGTGTAGCGCTCCCACACGCTGACCCCCACGCGCCAGATCGCCTCGCGGTCCTCGACGATGATCCCTCGGCCCTCCAGCGACACCCCTCGCAGCGTGTCGTAGGTGTTGCCGGCCTCGACCATCACCGAGAGCCGGTGGTCGCGGCGCAGGTTGACGATCTTCTGTGCCTTGGCCTTGGACTCCAGCCACAGCTGTCCGTCGAGCCACGCGTACCACATGGCCACGAGATGGGGCACGCCGCCGACGCCGGCGGTGGCCATCGTGCAGGTGCGGGACTGCTCCAGGAACAGGGCGACCTCTTCGTCGGTCATCTCGATCCGCGATCGCTGGTTCTGTCCCAATGCGGCTCCTCTCGGCTTCTCTCCCCGCCGATGGATCGTCCGGGCGCCACCGGCCGCGTGCAGACGAACGACTCTAGCCACACGACCGGTAGCGTCTCGGAAGTAGTGCCGGTCCACGAGGTGCCGAGCCAGCCCGAGGGGCTCACGACAACAAGGAAGATGGACATGTCGAAGGTCTCTGTATTTGCGAAATTCTCCTGCCAGGAGGGCAAGGGCGAGGAGATGGACGCGGCGCTGCGGGCCATTGTCGCCGCCAGCGAGTCGGTGGACGGGGTGGAGTCGTACTCCTACCACCGCGGCGAGGACGGCACGTACTGGTTCTTCGCCATCATGTCAAGCATGGAGGCCGCCCAGCGCCACGCCGACAACGAGGCCATGCAGGCGACCATGCCCGCGCTGATGGCGCTGCTGGCCGGCCCGCCCGATATGGCCATGACCACCCCGGTCGCGGCCAACGGCTTCGACCTCTGAGAACGCTCAGTTCGCGAAACCGGCCCGATCAGGCGCCGTCTGGATCCCGGCCGGGCTGTCTCAATCCGTTCGGATCTTGCCCGCCTGGGGCGTCAGGCCGAGCCCGTCGAGGATCTCCTCGAGCTTCGCGGCGGGTTTGGGACTCCGCGAGGAGGGAAGCGCTTCGGCGTCCACGGGGTTGGCCTGGCGAAGCTCGTTGAGCACTC
>JAKZWH010000355.1:0-6698 GCA_047515615.1 Acidimicrobiales bacterium
ACCGCGTCCCACTCCTGCTCGGTCATGTTGACCAGCATCCGATCTCGCAGGAATCCGGCGTTGCACACCAGCGTGTCCAGGCGGCCCCACGTGTCGATGGCCTCAGCCACCATGGCGCCGGCCTGCTCCCAGTCGGCCACATCGGCGTGGTTGGCCTCGGCCGACCCGCCCGCAGCGGTGATCTCCTCCGCCACGGCTGCGGCGGCGTCGTCGGCGCCGGGCTGGGTTCCGTCGCTGTGCACGCCAAGGTCGTTGACCAGCACGTGGGCGCCCTCGGCCGCGAAGGCAAGCGCGTGGGCCCGGCCCAGCCCCCGGCCCGCGCCGGTGACGATCACCACCCGCCCGTCGCAGCAGCCCATGATGCTCTCCCTTCGCGTGCAGACGCTCGTGATCGACGCTGACCGCGCTCTTGTGACCCTATAGGCCCGCAGTGGGGCCGATTCCGGCCGAAGGGCTTGCTCAGGCGCTGCGGCGGCCCCGCACCACCCGGCCGGGCCTGGCGCCCGTGTCGGCGCCGCGGTTGCGGGTCTGCACCCCGGCGACGACGGTGGCGGTGTAGCCGTCGGCGTGCTGCAGAAGGCGCCGCCCCCCGGCAGGCAGGTCGTGTACGAGGCGGGGCGTGCGCAGCTTGATGGCGCCGTGGTCGATCACGTTGAGATCGGCCCGCTTGCCCGGCGCCACCACGCCGCGGTCATTGAGGCCGAACAGCGCAGCGGTGTCGTGGGTCTGCTTGCGCACCACCCACTCCAGCGGCAGTCGCTCGCCCCGGTGGCGGTCCCGGGTCCAGTGGCTGATCATGGTGGTGGGCATCGAGGCGTCGCAGATCAGCCCGCAGTGGGCTCCACCGTCGGACAGCCCCATCACCGCCCGGGGGTGGGTCAGCTGCTCCCGGATCGCGTCGTGGTTGCCGTCCACGTAGTTGAAGAGCGGCACCATCAGCAGGGCCCGGCCGTCCTCGGCGCAGAAGGCGTCGTAGGCGGCCTCGGCGGGATCGACTCCAGCCGCGGCCGCGACCGCGGTGATGGAGCGGTCGGGCGTCGGCTCGTAGTCGGGCGGGGAGCCCAGCACGTAGAGCTGGTCGAGCATCTTGGCGACGAGGGCGCCCACACCCTCCTGCATGCCGCCCCGGCGCTCGCCGTCGGGCTCCGAACAGATGGCGGCCCGCACGGCCGGGTCGCGCAGGCGCTCCATGCGCTCGTCGATAGGCAGGTGCTCGATGGTGCGGTAGGTGGGGCGCAGGACGAAGGGATGGCTGGTCTGCCAGCCCACCAGCAGGCCGAACGGGCGGCCCGCCACCTGGGGATACAGCTCGGCTCCCTCCTCTGCGGCCCGCAGGGAAACATCCATCAGCTCGCGCCACAGGTCGGGCGCAGCGGGCACCTGCAGCAGCGCGAAGCTCACCGGCTGGCCCGTCTCCGCCGACAGGCGCCGCATCCACTCGACTTCGGAGCGGGGCTTGACGATGTCCTCGCCGGCCGATCCGACGGGTGCCAGCTCGAACACGCCTCCCCCGCCGTCTCGCAGACCGCGCCCCAGCCCGAACAGCTCGTCTTCGGCTGCGAACGTTCCCGGCACCGGTTCGCCGTCCATGGCCCGGTGGGCGAGAGTGCGCGAGGTGGACACGCCCAGAGCGCCCGCAGCCACGGCGTCGGCCACGATGCGTTCCATGCGAGCGATCTCGTCGGGGCCTGCGGGCTCGTTGCGGGCGCCGCGCCCGCCCATCACGTAGGCCCGCACCGCGCCGTGGGGAACCTGGGTGCCCACGTCGATGGCCCACCGGCGGTCGTCGAGGGCGTCGAGGTAGTCACCGAAGGACTCCCAGCCCCAGGCGATGCCCTCGGACAGGGCGGCGCCGGGGATGTCCTCCACGCCCTCCATGAGCTGGATCAGCCATTCCTCGGTGCCGGGGCGCACCGGCGCGAACCCCACTCCGCAGTTGCCCATTACCACGGTGGTGACGCCATGGCCCGAACTCGGCTCCAGCAGATCGTCCCAGGTGGCCTGGCCGTCGTAGTGGGTGTGGACGTCCACGAAGCCGGGGGTGACGATCTGGCCGGAGGCGTCGATGGCGTGGGCGGCGTCGCTGGGCAGGTCGGCGCCGACGGCCACGATCGTGTCGCCCACCACGGCCACGTCGGCGGGCCGAGGCGGGTCACCGGTGCCGTCCACCAGTAGCCCGCCGCTGATCTTGAGGTCGTACATGGGTTGAACTGTAGGCGCCGACGGAGGCCTCAGCGGCTTCAACGGCCGGCAGCCAGGAGAGACGGACCCTTCCGGCCGGCCTCGCTGGCCGACACCTCATCGTCTACGGGCGGACCGTCAGTACTCTGGCTGCCTGAGCAGGCAACAAGCAACGACATAGCAAGGGCCAGGACAATGCCGAGCACAAGCCGGGGGGTTGACTTCACGAAGCCGAACGCTACCGCTCTCGATTGCTCCGGTACCCGCGGTATGGGTACAACGCCAGCCCTAGGCGCCTGAGCCCATGACTGCTGCACCAACGGCTGAGCGGTTCGAGTTCTCGGGTGGGGCGGGGGCGAGGCTCGCGGGGGTGCTGCACCGGCCGGGGGCCGGCACCGAGATCGTGGGGGCGGCCCTGCTGTGCCACTGCTTCACCTGTTCCAAGGACCTGTTCACCACCACCCGCATCGCCAAGGGCCTGGCTGCAGGCGGGTACCTGACCCTGGCTTTCGACTTCACCGGCCTCGGCGACAGCGGGGGCGAACTGGCCGACACCACGGTCGCCACCAACGTCAGCGACATCACCGCGGCCGCGGTGGCGCTGATCCGGCGGGGGGCCGGGCCGTGCGTGCTGGTGGGCCACAGCCTGGGCGGTGCGGCCGCGGTGCTGGCCGCGTCCCGCCTGCACACCGTGACCCAGGTGGTGGCGGTCGCCTCCCCGGCATCAGTCGCCCATGTGGAGCAACTGTTCTCTGCGGAAGCCCTGGAGCGGATCCGCGCCGAGGGCTCGGGAGAAGTGAAGATCGGTCCCAAGCCGGTGAGGGTCGGACGGGACTTCCTCGACGACCTGCACCAACATGACGTGGCTGCAGCCGCGGCCTCACTGGGGCGGCCCATGCTGGTTGTTCAGGCCGGGACCGACACGGTGGTGGGCCGCGACCAGACCGAGGCCCTGGCCGAGGCCGGCTCGGCCACCCTGCACACCGTGGGCGGGGCCGACCACCTCTTCACCGACCGCCGCCATTCCGACGAGCTGGTCCGAACCATCCTCGACTGGCTGTCAGAGGTCAGAGCCGGAGCCTGATCGCAGCTCCACTGGCCTAAACGAACATATGTTTGTATATTGGGCGGATGGCGGCTCCAGAGACGGCGCGGGCACTATCGACCCGGCTGGACGCGCCCGCCGGGGCGGCTCATGAGCGGCGGCTTCCTGTGGAGGAGGCGCTGGAGGCGCTGCTGCCGGAGGGCAGCATCCGGCGGGGCACCGCCATCGCGGTGTGCGGCCACGGCTCGGTGACGCTGGCTGTGGCACTGGCGGCCGAAACCTCCCGGCGAGGCAGTTGGGTGGCCGCGGTGGGGATGGCCGACCTGGGCGTGTCCGCGCTGGCCGAGAGGGGCGTCGACCTGGGACGCTGGGCGCTGGTGGATCTGCCTGCCGCGGCGATGAGCCGGGGCGGGAGCCTGACGGCGGACGTGCTGGGCGCGTTGGTGGGCGGCTTCGACCTCGTGCTGCTGGGACCTGAGATCCGGGTAGTGGGTGCGACGGCGCGTCGGCTGCTGGCTCGGATGCGCGAGCACGGCACCTCGCTGATCTGCGCCATCGGCGACGACGTCTCCGGGGACATTGCTAAGGGTCTCCAGCCCGAGTTGCGCATGATGATCGAGCAGACGCTCTGGACGGGTATCGATAACGGTCACGGGCGACTGCTGGCCCGTCAGGCCGAGGTGACCGTCGGAGGCCGGGGCGCGGCGTCTCGCCGGCGCCGGATACTGATGTGGCTGCCCTCAGCGGACGGTCAGGTGGCTTGCGCGGAGCCGGGCCAGGCCTCCGAATTCGGCGGCTTCGAAGGCGTCAGAGAACGCCGAGCGGGCTAGCAGCTAGCCGCCGATCTGACACCGCCGATGGCTCGCGAACCGTCACCTCAGCAACCCTCGGCACCGCCCGCGGATGGTCGCAGTAAACGGACGACCGGCTCGATGGGAACGGCGACATCAGCACCGCCGGCGCGGATGATTGTGGTGGACCTTGGCGACATTGACGCTTGCGACTGCGAGCCAGTGGCCGCGGCGCTGGAGCAGTTCACTCCCCTGGCCGAGGCGCTGCGACCCGGATTGCATGCCTTCGGGGCGAGGGGGCCGTCGCGCTACTTCGGCGGTGAGCGGGCCTTGGCCGAGCTCGTCGCCCGGGCTGTAGCCAAGGCGGTACCGTCAGCATCGAGGGCCGGGGTGGGCGTGGCTGACGGCCTCTTTGCCGCCGGTCTCGCCGCCCGAGCGGCTTCACGGACGTCTGGAACGTCCACAGCTCGGGCACCCGCCGCTGAGACGTCCGCTGCCGAGTGGAACGGTGCCGGGCATTCTGTCTCCATGGCCGCGGTGGTGGTGCCGCCCCAGCAAAGCCGGCAGTTCCTGGCCAGCCTGCCCTTGATCTCCCTGTCCGATCCGGTCTCGCCGCTGCACTCCGACGAGAACAGCACGGAGACGCTGCTCGACGTTCTGTGGCGGCTGGGGATTCGGACGCTAGGTGATCTGGCCGCGCTGAGCGAGGCCGATGTGCTGGGGCGCTTCGGCTGGCCGGGACTACTGGCCCACCGCCTGGCCTGCGGGCTCGACGACCGCCCGCTGCAGGCCGAGGCCGTCCTCGAAGATGCACGTGCCGAGGCCGAGATCGATCCGCCCGCCGACCGGATCGAGACGGTGGCGTTCATGGCCCGCTCGCTGGCCGACGACATGGTGGCCCGGCTGGCCCGCTACGGCCTGGACTGCGTGTGCATCGACATCGAGGCAGAGTCCGACAGCGGTCATGCCAGCAACCGCCGCTGGCGCCACGAGCTCCGCTTCAGCGCGGCGGACATCGTTGACAGAGTCCGCTGGCAGCTTGAGGGCTGGTACCGGTCATCGGAGCGTCCCACCGGCCCGGTCGCGCTCATCCGGATCACGCCCTGTGTGGTGGCTCCCGCCGACGGCCGCCAACTGGGGATGTGGGGCGCGAGGAGCGAGGCCGACGAGCGGGCCGCCAAGGCGCTGGCCCGGTTGCAGGGACTGCTGGGAGCCGAGGCGGTGACCGTGCCCCGCCTGGCCGGTGGGCGCCGACCGGCCGACACCGGCCGCCGGGTGCCGCTGCACGCCGCCGAGGCCGATGCCGCCGATGACGCCGAGGCCGATGCCGGCCCTGCACAGGATCCTTCCACGGCCGCCGTCAATAGAGGCAAGGGCAAGAAGGGCAAGGGGCGCAAGTCGGCCACGACCGCCGCCACGAGGGCCAGGAAGGTCAGGGCGGGCAAGGAGGCCGAGTCAGCGGACGCTCCGTGGCCGGGACGGCTGCCGCCGCCTCAGCCCGCCGTGGTGCTGGACAGGCCCGAGCCGATCACGGTCACCGACTGCGGGGGCGACCCCGTCACTGTCAGTGGCCGGGGCGAAGCGAGCGCGGCACCGTGGCAAGTGACGGACTCGAAGGGCGGCCGTCGAACGGTCGTCGCCTGGGCCGGGCCGTGGCCGCTGGACGAGCGCTGGTGGCGCCCGCCTGCCCGCCGCCGCCAGGCCCGCTTCCAGCTGGTCCTAGACGACAGCTCAGCCCACCTTTGCGTGCTGGAGTCCGGCCGCTGGCAGCGCGAGGCCACCTACGACTGATCTTCCCATGAACTTCCGGCGGTTAAGCGTCATATGCGTGCATTACTCCCGGAAGTTCGACTAGCGAACATATGTTTGTATACATTAGGGTCGAGGGATGGGGTTCGACAATCCGATCATCCCCTGGCGGGAGCTGGAACGGCGCCTGTCGGACCGGGCGGACGCGCCGCCCTGGGCGGACGACTCCCGCCGCCCGGCCACCGGCCTCAGCGGCATGCTCTCCGACGGAGCCGACGTGGTCCGGGGCTTCTCCAGCCGTTACGCCGCCGGAGGATCAGGAGTTCCTCGGGTGCCGTATGCGGAGCTGCACGCGCACTCGCGGTTCAGCTTCATGGACGGCTCGTCGAATCCCGAGGAGCTGGTGGCCGAGGCCGTCCGGCTCGAGCTCGACGCTCTGGCGCTGACCGACCGGGACGGCTTCTACGGGGTGGTGCGGTTCGCCGAGGCCGCTCAGGATGCCGGCCTGCCCACAGTGTTCGGTGCTGAGCTCACCCTCGACCTGGCCTACTCGTCCCGGTCCGGCCCCGTTCTTCCATCCGACCGGCGCAAGCAGAGTCGCTCGGTGGTGGTGCTGGCCCGTGACGCGGCCGGGTACGCGGCGCTGGGGACGCTGATCAGCCGGGCCCACATGGCTGGGCGCAAGGGCCAGCTCCGGCTGTCGACCGAGGCGTTCCTGGAGGCTGCGGCCGCTCACCGAGATCGGTGGGCGATCCTCACCGGCGCGCACGGCGGTGCGGTGCCCTCGGCGCTGGTCGAACGCGGCCCCCGGGCCGCGGCCGCCGAGCTCGACCGGCTGATCGGCGCGGCCGGCGCCGGCAACGTGTTCGTGGAGCTGTGGGACCACGGCGACCCGCTGGACTCCCACCGCAACGACGCCTTGGCTGAGCTCG
>JAKZWH010000356.1:0-3551 GCA_047515615.1 Acidimicrobiales bacterium
GCCCGATATCTGGTCGAGGGAGGCCAGCTCCTTGGCCAGCACGGCCGGGTGCCGGTAGTCGTTGGCCAGCACCATCGTCCCCACCCGCAGCGATGTGGTGGCCAGCGCGACGGCCGTCATGGCCACCAGAGGCCCGTGCCGATCGTCGAAGTGGTCGGTCATCACCACAGCCGAGTACCCCATGTCCTCGGCCCGGCGCACCCGCCTGGCGATCTGGTCGGGCCCATCGATGCCGTCAAGGCTGAAGCCGAAGCGGAACGGACGGCTCATGGCGGTGACAATGCGGTGCTTGCAGACATCCGCCGAACGCTACAGGCTTGCGGGCTCAGTCAAGGCGCAGATTTATTCTAGTAGAGCTGCTCTTGATAGAATAAGCATGGGTATGTGTCCAGCTTGTTCCAGCAGCCTGGAATACGAACAGGACGACTCTCTTTACACCACTATTCTAAGTTTGTCCCGCCGTCTCCCGATGACCTCCCCGTCGCCATCAGGGACTTCGAGGTCTTCCTAAACGACAGCCGCGATGCGCCACTCGTATTGGCCGGTCTGGCCCATGCCCAGTTCGAGACGATCCATCCGTTCGGGGACGGCAACGGTCGCGTAGGACGTTTGCTCGTCACGCTTCTGCTGGTGGAACGCGGGGAGCTGGCCCGCCCGCTGCTGTATCTCAGCCTCTTCTTCAAGCGGAACCGCAGCGAGTACTACGACCGGCTCAACGCCATCCGAACGCAGGGCGACTGGGAGGGGTGGATGAAGTTCTTCCTCACCGGTGTGGCGGTCACGGCGAATGACGCCGTGCGCGTGGCGGCCGAGCTGTCATCGCTGACTGAATCGAACCGGCGCACGGCCACGCGGCGGGACTTCGGCAAGTACGGGTGGCCCATCCTCGATCTGTTGGCCGAGCAGCCCGTCATCACCATCAAGTACGCGTCTGCAAGGCTGGGCGCAACGCCGACAACCGTGGGCCGTCTGCTTGATCAGATGGTCTCAATGAGGATCGTCGACGAGCTCACGGGCCAAAGGCGCAATCGCGTCTACCGGTACTCGCCGTTCCTCGACATCCTCGCCGACGACCCCGACCCCGCCTAGCGATTCGGGGCCTTGCGGGTCTACGGGGGCTGTCGGGCGGTGGCAGTAGGGTGAGCCGCGATGGCGGAGTCGGCGATTCTTGAGGGTCTGAACCCGGCCCAGTACGAGGCGGTCACCCATGAGGGCGGGCCCCTTCTGGTGGTGGCCGGGGCCGGGTCGGGCAAGACCCGTGTGCTCACCCACCGCATCGCCCATCTGATCGAGCACCACGGCCTGTCGCCGTTCGAGATCCTGGCCATCACCTTCACCAACAAGGCCGCGGGCGAGATGCGCCACCGGGTGGGCGGACTGGTCGGCCCGGTGGCCGAGAGCATGTGGGTTTCGACGTTCCACGCCGCCTGCGTGCGCATCCTGCGTCGTGACGCCGCCCACATCGACTACCCGAGCCGCTTCACCATCTACGACCAGGGCGACGCGGTGCGCCTGTGCGGGTATGTGCTGCGCGACCTGAACCTCGACCACAAGCGGTTCCCGCCCCGGTCGATCCACGCCACCATCTCCGCGGCCAAGAACGACAACGTCACCGCGGCCGAGTACGCCGAGCGGGCCTCCAACATCTACGAGCGGCGCATCGCCGAGGTGTTCGGCCACTACCAGCGCCGCCTGGCCGCGGCCGCGGCCATGGACTTCGACGATCTGCTGATGCGCACCGTCGAGCTGTTCCGGAAATGCCCGGAGGTGCTGGACCGCTGGCGGCAGCGCTTCACCTATGTGCTGGTGGACGAGTACCAGGACACCAACCCAGTGCAGAACGAGCTGGTGATCAGCCTGGGCGCCGAGAGCCGTCAGGTGACCGCGGTCGGCGACGCCGACCAGTCGATCTACGCCTTCCGAGGCGCCGACATCCGCAACATCCTCGAGTTCGAGCGGGTCTTCGACGATGTCCGCATCGTGGTGCTGGAGCAGAACTACCGCAGCACCCAGAACATCCTCGACGCGGCCAACGCGGTGATCGTCAACAACACCGGGCGCAAGCCGAAGGACCTGTGGACCGACCGGGGGTCCGGGCTCGGCATCGTCCGCTACCACGCCGACGACGAGACCGACGAGGCCCGCTACGTGGTCAGCGAGATCGTCCGGCGCCGCGACGACGAGCAGATGCGCTTCGAGGAGATGGCGGTCTTCTATCGCACCAACGCCCAGTCGCGGGCGGTGGAGGAGCAGCTCGTCAAGGCCGAAGTGCCCTACCGGCTGGTGGGCGGCACCCGCTTCTATGACCGCCGGGAGGTGCGCGACGCCATGGCCTACCTCAAGGCGGTCGCCAACCCGGGCGACGAGGTGAGCGTGAAGCGGGCCCTGGGCGTGCCCAAGCGGGGCGTCGGCGCCACATCGGTGGCCAAGATCGACGCCCACGCCGCAGCCCGTGGCCTCACCTTCTACGAGGCCCTCCGCCACTGCGGCGAGGTCGGTGTCACCGGGCGCGCCGCGGCCGGTGCCGGGCAGTTCTGCACGCTGATCGACGACGTCGCCTCCCTGCAGGCCTCGCCGGCCGCCGTGCTGCAGGAGCTGCTGGAGCGCTCCGGGTACCTGGACGAGCTGCGCTCGGAGAAGTCGGTCGAGGCCGACGGTCGCCTCGAGAACCTGGCCGAGCTGGTGGGCGTGGCCGGCGAGCACGACACCCTCGACGACTTCTTGGAGGCGGTGGCGCTGGTAGCAGACACCGACGCTCTCGCCGAGGCGGGCTCCGATGAGTCCGCGGTCACGCTCATGACCCTGCACTCGGCCAAGGGCCTCGAATATCCCGACGTGTACATCATCGGCATGGAGGACGGTGTGTTCCCCCACATCCGGGCCCTGGGAGAGCCCCACGAGCTGGAGGAGGAGCGCCGCCTCGCCTACGTCGGGATCACCCGGGCGATGCGGCACCTCACCTTGACCCACGCCTGGAGCCGGCTGTTGTACGGCACCCGCCAGTACAACCCGCCGAGCCGCTTCTTCAAGGAGATCCCCGACGAGCTGATGCAGACGGTGGACGGCTCCCGGGTCGTGCGCAGCCGCTACTACAGCCGCAGCCGGCGCGAGCGCAGCCTCGACCGGACGTCGGCCAACCGCGACGAGATCGTGGCGCGGGCCGTCGATGCAGGACGGCGGCCCGCGCCCTCACCCTCGGGCGCCGACCGTCTCGGCCTGCGGGTGGGAGACGACGTGCGCCACGCCCAGTGGGGCGAGGGCGTGATCGTGGACATCAAGGGGGCCGGCGACGACGCTCAGGCCTCGGTGCGCTTCCCCAGCGTGGGCGAGAAGCGCCTGCTGCTGTCGTGGGCGCCGCTGGAGAAGATCTGACCGGGGCGCCAGCAGTCCGACGGAGCCGCTAAGGCGTCATGGACCGCGATGCGCGGGTTGGGGTGTCAGCCAGCGAAGACTCTCGGGCGCTTCTCCGGCCACCCATTCGACGAACTCTCTCTCCCTGTTCGATTCGGTCATCTGGACAAGGTCGGAACTGCTGTAGTCGCTTCTGGCAA
>JAKZWH010000357.1:0-3512 GCA_047515615.1 Acidimicrobiales bacterium
CCCCGCGCACCACGACCGCAACCCCGCCAACCCCGCCACCCCCGGCGGCAACCCCGGCAGCCCCGGCGGCACCCCGCCGCCCCGCCCGTCGGACGCCTCCGTGGCCGCGGGCATCCGCAGGGTCGCCGCCCTAGTGCGTGAGCTCACCGTGGACCGCCCGCCGACGGGCCAGTCCCAGCCCCGTTCGTGGATCTCGCGGGTGCCGAACGAGTTCCCGCCCCCCGGCAAGCCCGGCGACCTGGGCCTGGCCGCTTTCGACGCCGCCTACGCCATGGCCCCGTTCCTGATCGGCCCCGACGAGGCCCTGGTGATCCGGGCCCGCTGGCCGCAGTGCCGCTACGCCAACGTGTGCCTGTGGAACCGCCACCTGCAGACCTTCGACTACGCCTCCCGGTCGATCTCGCTCAACCGGGCCCAGACCGTCGCCGACGCCGACGGCCGCTTCACCGCCGTCATCGCCCACACCGACCCCGGAACCCCGAACTGGCTCGACACCGAGGGCCGGCCCTTCGGCATCGTCTACTGGCGCTTCATGCTCCCCGAAGACGAGATAGAAACCCCCCAAGCCGAGGTGATCCCGCTGTCGGAGCTCATCGCTGCGGCGGGCTCGATCACGCTGACGTCCAAGACGTGCCTAGAGCCGTCTGCGCGCTTCCCCGCGCCGCGAAGCAGCGCTGACGTGCTCGACGAGGACCGCGGATAACCCTGTACGCGGATATATGCGCGCTGCTGAAGCGCTACATCGCCGAGCGCGACCGCTACCGGCTGGTGATAGTTGACTACAATGTCACCATGACTGTGCTGTCGATCCGGTTCAAGCGCCCGGGTGCCTACCAGCGGCTCAAGCGGGGTGCTGCCCAGCGGGCTGAGTCGATCTCTTCGGCGGGTGAGCGTCTGATCGACGAGGGGCTGCGCATGGAGGCCCATCCCGGGATCGTCTTCCGCGACGGACCGAGCGGCCGGCGCGCCGGACTGGCTGCCGGGCCCGACGTGTGGGAGGTTGTTGGGCTTCTGCGAGGCCTGCGGGGCAGCGTTGAGGAACGAGTGGCCGTCGCGGCGGCCCAGCTCGGCCTCACCGAGGCGCAGGTCCGCACGACCAGCCGGTACTACGCCGAGTTCACCGACGAGATCGACGCTGAGATCGCGCGTAACGACCACATTGCCGACCGCGAGTTGGCCGCCTGGGAGAACGAGCGCAGGCTGCTGTCGGGGTGAAGCTCCTCCTCGACGAGATGCACGCCCCTAGTGTCTCGGCCTATCTGCGGGGCCGAGGACACGACGCTGTCGCTGTCAAGGATTGTCCCGACCTCATCGGGCTGCCTGACGAGGATCTGCTTCGGGCCGCGACGGCCGATGGCAGAGCGGTAGTCACCGAGAATGTGAAGGACTTCGCGGTGCTCCACCGACGCATCTCTACCGTTGGGCTGCGAGACCGCGGCCAAGACGCCCCCGCCGTCGCGGGCCGGCTGCGAGACCGCGGCCACGACGCCGTCGCAGTCAAGGAGCGGGCCGACCTGAGCGGGCTGACCGATGAGGATCTGCTGCGGGCCGCAACAGCCGATGGGCGATCGATCGTCACCGAGAACGTCAAGGACTTCGCCGCGCTCCACCGGAGCGTCCTTGCCGCAGGGCACCAGCACTCGGGACTGGTCTTCACCCATCCTCGCCGGTTCCCTCGCTCGGCCGGCAACCATGCGAGCGTGCTGGCCGATTCGCTTGCGCTCTTCCTGGACGAGCACGGCTCCATGCTCGGCGATGTCGAGTCGTTCGTGTGGTGGCTCGAGCGAGCAGGCCTAGCCGAGCAGTAGCAGACCCATGAGCGGGGCCGGGGCTCAAGCCCGTCGGCGATCGAGGTAGTACGTTCAGGCCACATCACGAGTCGCGTCACGGGCCGCACACGAGACCGTTGGGAGGCTGAGATGGCGTACTACGACCTCGGCGCCTTCGGGCGGCCGGTCACGACACAGGACTCCGAAGCCCAGCTCTGGTTCGACCGGGGGATGGCGTGGTGCTACGGCTACAACCACGACGAGGCCATCGTCTGCTTCGAGCGGGCCCTCGCGCACGACCCCGGCCTCGCCATGGCCCACTGGGGCATCGCCTACGCCACCGGCCCCAACTACAACAAGCCCTGGGAATCCTTCGACGATGACGACAAGCGCCACTCGCTAGAGCGCGCCCTGGCCGCCTCGGCCGCGGCCGCCGACGCGGCTGACGGTGCCAGCGACATCGAGCGGGCCCTGATCGGCGCGCTGGCCAAGCGCTACCCCTCCAGCCCCACCGAGGAGGACTTCGGGCCCTGGAACGACGCCTACGCCGACGCCATGCGGGCCGTCTACCAGGCCCACCGCAGCGACCTCGACGTCTGCGCGCTGTTCGCGGAGGCCATCATGAACCGGACCCCGTGGGAGCTCTGGGACCTGGTCACCGGCGAGCCGGCCGAAGGCGCCAGCACCCTCGAGGCGATCGAGGTTCTCGAGACCGCCTTCGCCGAGCTCGACGCCAAAGGGGCCAACCGCCATCCCGGCCTGCTGCACATGTACATCCATCTGATGGAGATGTCGCCGCATCCAGAGCGGGCCCTCCGCGCCGGCGACACGCTGGTCGATCTCGTCCCCGACGCCGGGCACCTGGTCCACATGGCCACCCACATCGACGTCCTCTGCGGCCACTACCAGAACGTCGTGGCCCGCAACTCCGCCGCCGTCGCCGCCGACCGCAAATATCTGGAGCAGGAGGGGCCGATGAACTTCTACTCCACCTACCGCTGCCACAACTACCACTTCAAGGTGTACGGGGCGATGTTCCTCGGCCAGTACGGCCCGGCCATGGACGCGGCCACCGAGATGATCCAAACCCTGCCCGCCGAACTGCTCCGCACCGGCTCGCCGCCGATGGCCGACTGGCTCGAAGGCTTCGTGCCGGTCAAGCAGCACGTCCTGATCCGCTTCGGGAAGTGGCAGGAGATCCTCGACCAGGCCCTCCCCGACGACCGGGAGCTCTTCTGCGTCACCACCGCCATGATGTACTACGCCCGGGCGGTGGCCTACGCCTCCACCGAGCGGGTTGCCGAGGCCGAGCAGGAGCGGGAGGCCTTCGTGGCCGCCCGCGATCGGGTCCCCGAGGGCCGGACGCTGTTCAACAACACCTGCCTCGACATCCTGGCTGTGGCCGAGGCCATGATGACCGGCGAGATCGAGTACCGTCAATCCAACTGCGACGCCGCCTTCGAGCACCTCAACCGGGCCGTCGAGCTCGACGACAACCTGCCCTATGACGAGCCGTGGGGCTGGATGCAGCCCACCCGCCACGCCCTGGGCGCGCTGCTGATGGAGCAGGGCCGCCTCCACGAGGCCGAGGCCGTCTACCGAGCCGATCTCGGGCTGGACGGCCAGCTGCGGCGGGCCTGCTGGCATCCCGACAACGTCTGGAGCCTGCACGGCCTCCACGAGTGCCTGACCCGCCGGGGTGAGACCGTCGAGGCCAGCCACACCAAGCAGCGCCTCGACGTC
>JAKZWH010000358.1:0-6991 GCA_047515615.1 Acidimicrobiales bacterium
GTACTCGATGCCACGATCGACCGGTGGTTCACCATGCCACCGCTTGACCGCGCCGATGGGGCGACAGAGCGTCGCGTCGTCGCTGCCGGCAGAGACGCATTCGTGTTCGGCGGCACCCGCTTTCCGGGCAGCACGGCCGGCGGTGTGCTCCTAGGCGACGCCTGGATCGGGCGCCCTGAGGCTCCCACCCCGTAACGCGGCCAGTGCAGCTGTCCGGAAGGCCGGCTTCCGGAATCTCTCGCGGATGGCTCCGCCCGGCAGGACAGCGGGCCGCGGCGGTGATATTGTCGCCATCTGTATACAGGCCCCGGGGCGCAGTCGCCTGGGGCGCAGGCGGTTCCACATTGGAGGGAACATGAGACGATATTCGTTCAGATGGCTCGCAGCAGCGGTCGCAGTCTTCGCATTGATAGCGGCGTCCTGCGGAGATGATGCCGACGACACGGGCGTCGTCACTGCCGCTGCCGCTGCCGATGCCGCGGCCGATGTCGCTGCCCTCGAACAAGCGCAGGAGGACGCGGCCGCTGCTCGAGCTGAGGCAAACGCGGCCGCTGCCGAGGCAGAAGAAGCAGCCACGGAGCTAGACGCTGCGAGGGCCGAGGTCGAGGCCGCGGCGGGCAACGTAGACCCCGAGGTTGTAGCCGAACTCGAGCAGCAGCTGAAGGACGCCCAGGAGGACGCGGCCGCTGCTCAGGCTGACGCAGACGAGGCAGCCGCGGCGGCTGAGGAGGCCGCTGCTCGGGCAGAGGCAGCCGAGGCGGAGGCAGCGATGGCTGCCCAAGAGATGGAAGAGGAAGCGCCTATGGAAGAGGCCGACCCGCTGGACATCAACGGCGACGGCGTGGTGACCGTCGGCGTGGCTACGGCCGGTCCCCGAGATGACGGTGCCTACTACCAGGAACTGGTCAATTTGGCCATCGAGTTCTCCGCGGCCCACGGCTGGGCGGATCCGGTCGTCATTGACAATGTCGAGCCGGCTGTCGCCTACAACGAGCTCGAGAACCTGGTCGCCCAGGGTGTCGATATCGTGGCCGTCGGCTCGGGCGAGCTCTCCGACGCGGTTCCCGACATCATCGCGAAGTACCCCGACCTCATCTGGTACTGCAACTGCGGTGCCGGTTACCCGCAGACTGAGGGCCTCATCACAAGCCGCGACGACGGGGCCCAGATCGAGTACGCCGCCGGCTACGCCACCGGTCTGCTCCTCCAGGAGCGGGGCGGCGACACGGCGTACATGATCGGTTGCTGCGACCTTGGATTCGAGGTCGAGACCGAGCTGGCCTTCCGGCTGGGCCTCAGGGACGTGGATCCCAGTTACGACGTGATCTACACCCCCAGCGGCAACTTCCCGTTCGACTTCGACAACGTGGCCGGCGCCACCGAAGCGTTCAACGTCGCTCTCGACGCCGGCATGGATGCCGTGTATCCATACCTGGGCGGCGCCCACGAGCCGCTGGTTCAGCTGGCCAACCAGCACGATGTCATCGTGATGAGCGCCGGCCCCTCCAACGTGTGCGAGAGGACCGACCTGCACTGGGACATGGCCGTGTTGTTCTCTGCTGGCGACTTCGCCCGGGCCATCTTCAGCGGCATCGTGGACGGCACCATCGAAGAGGGCACCGTCAAATTCTTCGAGGTGGGCGTGGATCCCGAGGTCGGGTCCAAGATCTGTGGTCCCACCGCCGAGCAGGAGGAGGCGCTGACCCAGGCCCAGCTCGCCGTGGCCGAAGGGTATTGCGCTGAGGAATTCGGCCTGATCCAAGCCATCGCCTATGGCGGGGTCGACGCCGAGGCGCCCGAACGCTGCTCATGAGGCTGATGCCTCGTTGAGGTAAACGGGCCCAAGAGACCCGCAGCATGACCGAGCAGGGGACGGCGGGAACGGAGGTTCCCGCCGTCCGCCTCACGTCGATCAACAAGTCGTTCGGTGCCATCGTTGCCTGCGACAACGTGAACCTCACGCTGCGACGTGGCCGCATCCACGGCATCCTCGGCGAGAACGGGGCGGGAAAGTCCACCCTGATGAAGATGCTGATCGGCTTGGTGCTTCCCGACGCGGGCACCATCGAAGTGGACGGCGAACGCTGCCAGATCCGCGATCCTCAAGAGGCGGCTGAGCGGGGCATCGGCATGGTCCATCAGCACTTCAGCCTGGTGGAGCCGCTCACGGTGTGGGAGAACGTGATGCTGGGCGACACCGGCCGGTTCGACGCGGCCGCGGCCCGGCGCCGGGTGGCGGAGATCAGCGAACGCTACGGCTTGGGCGTGGATGCCGACGCAAGGGTCGGCGATCTCACGTCCGGGGTCCGCCAGCGGGTGGAGATCATCAAGTGCCTGCGCCGGGATCCCAGCATCCTCATCTTCGACGAGCCCACCTCGGTGCTCACGCCGGCGGAGTCCGAGCGGTTGTTCGAGGTTCTGCGCCAAGCGGTGCAGGAGGAGAACCGGGCCGTGGCGCTGGTCAGCCACAAGCTCGACGAGATTCTCCGCGCCACCGACGAGGTCACCATCATGCGGGCCGGGGCTGTGGTGCAGCGGAAGGTGACGGCCGAAGCCGACGCACCCATGCTGGCCCGGGCCATGGTGGGCCGGGAGGTGTCACTGCGTTCGGAGGCGTCGGCCCTGGGCCTGGTCACCGAGTTGGCCGCGGCCGGCGGTGACGGCAAGCCGCTCGAAGCGAGCAAAGCCGAGCACGACGCTAGGACCCCAGTGCTGCACCTGCGCGATGTGGTGGCCCGGGGACCTGACGGTCGTATCTCTCTCGACGGCTTGAGCCTCGACGTGTTCGGCAACGAGATCGTGGGAGTGGCCGGAGTGGAGGGCAACGGCCAGGCCGCCCTCACCGAGCTGCTGTCGAGTCTGCTGGATGCCGAGGCGGGGACGGTCGAAGTGGAGGGGACGAAGGTGGAGCCCAAGAAGGCCGGCGCCATGGCCGGGGCCGGTATCGCCGTCATACCGGAGGACCGCCACGCCTCCGGCTGCGTCCTTGACATGACCGTGGCCGAGAACCTGTTCCTGGTCGACCTGGACCGGATCGCCAAGTGGGGGGCCTACGACCCGGCCCGGATGCGGCGGCAGGCGGCCGAGCTCATAACCGACTTCGAGATCCAGACAGCCGGACCCGACGCCCCCTTTTGGTCGCTTTCGGGAGGCAACCAGCAGCGGGTGGTGCTGGCCCGGGAGCTGAGCCATTCCCCAAAGGTGCTGGTGGCGGCTCAACCGACCCGCGGCCTCGACGTGGGCGCCATCGAGTGGATGACCCACCGGATCCGGAAAGTGGCCGACGGCGGGGTGGGCGTGCTGCTGATCTCCAACGAACTGGAGGAGATCCTCCAACTCTCGGATCGGATCATCGTGCTCTTCCGGGGCCGCATCGTAGGCGAAATGGGCCGGGACGAGGTGGATTTGGAGGAGCTCGGCCTGCTAATGGGCGGGGCCTTTGAGGCCGGTGTGCCGGCGCTGGCATGAGTGACACGGGCCCGCCTGAGGCGGTTGTCGACGCCCTTGAGATCGACGGGGCCGCGCCTGCCGGGAAGGCCGTCGAAGCGGGGTCGGCGCCTTCGCGCCTTCACGAGAGCGCCGTCGTGGTGGCCATGTATCTGGGATGCATCCTGCTGGCCCTGGTTATCTCCGCCGTCATCGTGTCGGCCACCGGCGGCTCCTGGCAGGCCGTCTTCTCGGCCCTGCTCGATGGCAGCCTGCGGGCCCCGGGGCGGTGGGGAAAGACCATCGGCATCGCCATCCCCCTGGTGGTTGTGGCGCTCGGAACCGCCATAAACGGCCGGGCCGGGGTGGTAAACCTCGGCCAGGAGGGCCAGGTATTGATGGGCGCGGCCCTCGCCACCTACGTGGGTATTCGCTTGGGCGGCCCCGGACCGCTGGTGCTCCTGTGCCTGCTCGGGGCCGGCGTCGTGGGGGGCGCCATGTGGGCCGGCATCGCCAGCGGACTCCGCTACTGGCGGCGGGTGCCCGAGGTGCTCACCACCCTGCTGTTGATCACGGTGGCCTCCCAGGTGACCGGGTACGGATTGAAGGTCAATTGGCTGCTGCTGGCCCCGCTCCGCGAGGAACTCTCGGTCCGCAACCCGGCGAGCGAGCAACTCGCGGCCGACACCCGGCTGCCCCGTATCAGCCTGTGGGGCAACGAGTTCCCGATCAGCGCCATCGCCGTCATCTGCATGGCCGCGATTGTGTTTCTCCTGTTCAAGCGGACGGTGTGGGGCTTCCGCATCAAGATGCTGGGCCGCAATCCCCGAACCGCCCAGCGAGCCGGGGTGTCCACCATCAAGTACGGCACCGGCGCCATGCTGATCTCGGGCGGATGCGCCGGGCTGGCCGGGGCCATCATGCTCTCCGGCGGCGACTTCGGGAATTACCGGTTCGCGCCCGGTTTGTCCAACAACATCGGCTGGGAGGGGCTGCTGGTGGCGCTGGTGGCCCGCCAACACCCGGTGGGCATCGTCGTGATGGCCTTCAGCTTTGCCGGGCTGCGGGCCGGCTCGGGCTTTCTGGTCGCCACCGGGGTCGAGCGCGAGATCTCCCAAGTCGTGCAGGCCCTGCTGGTGCTGGCCCTGCTGGTGCCCCCGGCCATCCTGTTCATTCGCGAACGCCGGCGGGCGCTGGCCGCCACCCGAGACAGGACCTGAGCGATGGGCGACTTTCTCTCTGCCGTCGGCGATGTTGTAGGCAACGAGGTCGCCTACTCGGGGGCGATGCGCTTCGCCGCGCTGCTGGCCTTCGCCGCCATCGGCGAGACCATCGCCGAGCGGGCGGGCACGCTCAACATCTCGCTGGAGGGCATGGTGCTGGGCGGGGCCTTCGCCGGGGCAGTGGGCATGCACCTCACGTCGTCGGTGACAGTCGGGCTGATGTTTGCCATCGCCATCGGGATCGCCGTCGCGGCCGTTCAGGCCAACATGAGCCACCGGCTCAGCGCCAACCAGTTCATCGTGGGGCTGGCCCTCAACACCCTCGTCCTGGGCATCGCCAGCTTCCTGAACACCAACATCCAGCCGGTGTCGAGCGCCGCGCACCGGTTCGCCATACCGGTGGTGACGAGGATCCCTCTGGTGGGCGAGGCTCTCTTCTACCAGCCGTGGCCCCTGTACCTGGTGTATCCGATGGTCCCGGGTGCGTGGTGGCTGCTCTATCGCACCCGCTGGGGTCTCGAGGTGCGGGCCGTCGGGGAGAACCCGCAGGCGGCCGACGTGACCGGCATCGACGTCAACAAGCGCCGCCGCCAGTCCATCTATGTCGCCGGACTCACCGCCGGGCTAGGCGGCGGCTACTTGGTGCTGGGCCAGGTCGGGCGGTTCGAGGACGCCATCGTGGGCGGCCAGGGGTTCATCGCCATCGCGGCGGTGATCTTCGGCGGGTGGACGCTACGGGGCGTGATCGCAGGATGCCTGCTGTTCGGCACCGTCAACTCGTTCCGGCTTACACTGCCCACCGTGGGCCACGAGCTCAACTCCGAGCTGCTGTCGGCGGCGCCGTTCGTGGTCACAATCGTCACCGTGTCGTTCTTCGCGTACCGCACCCGTGAGCCCCGGGCGCTGGCCCGGCCGTTCGTCCGCGGCCTCACCTAGGCTCCGCTCACCACGACGGGAGGAGCAGCATGCAGACGGTTCCCACCATCGACATCAGCGGCACCCGCAACGGCAACGGCGCGGCGGCACGCTCCGGGGTGGACGAGGTCGCCGAAGCCCTGGACGCGGCTTGCGCCACCAGCGGGTTCTTCATCGTCACCGGCCACGGCGTGGAGGCTGACCTGATCGAGGAGGTCATGAACGCGTCTCGGCGGTTCTTCTATCTCCCCGCTGAGACCAAGAAGAAGGTCGCTCCCCCCGGTCTGGAGCACTACCGCGGCTTCCTGGGGCTCGACACCACTTCGCTGGCCGCCACCCTGGGCGATGATGAGGCTCCGCCCGACCTCGCTGAATCGTTCAACGTGTCCCGCTTCGACGACCCCGAGATCCGGGCTCGGGCCTACGCCGAGGGGGCTGACGCCACCCTCCTGCCCAACCTCTGGCCCGACGAGCCGGCCGAGCTTCGGCCGCTGTTCGAGCGCTACTACGCGGTGATGGAGCAGCTCTGCATGGACATGCTGCCGCTGTTCGCCCGGGCGCTGGACCTGCCCCCTGACTGGTTCGCTGACAAGGTCGCAGACCACACCGCCTTGCTGCTCATCAACTGGTACCCGCCCGCGGAGACCGTCCGCCCCGGACAGCTGCGGCGGGGGGCCCACACCGACTACGGGGCCTTCACCATGGTTGCGGCCGAGCAGATCCCGGGGCTGCAGATCTTCGTAGAGGACCAGTGGGTGGACGTGCCCGCGGTGCCGGACTCCTTCGTCGTGAACCTCGGCGACATGATGGCCCGCTGGACCAACGACCGCTGGGTGTCGACGCTGCACCGGGTGGTGATCCCCGACGGGGCCGACCAGCACCGTGACCGGGTGTCGGTGCCGTTCTTCTTCCAGCCGTCGTACCGGGCCCGGATAGAGACCATCCCCACCACGATCACGCCGGAGCGGCCCGCCAAGTACGGGCCGGTCATCTCCGGGGAGTGGATCAAGGCCAAGTCGATGTCGATGCTCGAGGAACAAGATTCCTAACCACCGCTGGCGCTGGGTAGCACTGCTGGCGGCGGTGGTCATGGCTGCCGCGGCCGTCGGGACGGTGGCGCTCGGCACGGCCGCTCTGCTCGACCTGGGGCCATTCGCCCCCGCCGAGCCCCGCGTGCTGGAGGTGGCCGATCGGCTGGAGGACTGCCGCGATGCCCGCCGCGACCACGGAGAGAGCTGCGCTCCGGGCGCCGACGTCGAGGCCATCAACGTCTGGCTGTCGGACGACGGCGCGCTCATCGTCGAGCTTCAGCTCACGGAGACCCCGGACCTCGGTCCGGGTTTGGCGTGGACGGCGGAGTTCTACGTCGACACCGCCAACGCCCACACCGCAGGTGGGGTCATCTGCGGTCTGTCGAACGTCTCACC
>JAKZWH010000359.1:0-3529 GCA_047515615.1 Acidimicrobiales bacterium
CAGCAGGATCGAGAACGGCGTCTCGCTGGAGCCCAGCAAGCCGGCCTCCGCGGCTGGGATCAGCCGCACCCCCTCGGCCCACAGCACCAACGACACTGCGAACACCAACCCGAAGAACAAGATGATCGGCGCCTGGTCGGCGGCCACGCCGAGAGGGTCGGCCACCACCAGGGCCACCACGAACAGCAGCACCCCGGCCGAGCCCAGCGCCAGCACCGCGTCGGCGCCCTCGAAGCGGCGGATCAGCACGATGAGCAGCGCCAGGATCAGCGCCAGGATCACCGCTCGCAGGTTGCCGTCGAGGTCGCCCGGTCCGAGGTTGCCGGCCACCGTCAGCGTCACGCCCACCAGCGCCACCACGGCCGCCACGACCGTCGAGCGTCGCAGCTGCTCGCGCAGGATCAGCCACGCCAGCGCGGCGGCCATGAACGGTATCGTGGCTGATATCACGGCGACGTTGGCCACCTCCGTCCTCTGCAGCGCGTCTATGTACAGGATCATCGACAGCGCGGCTAGCCCGACCAGCAGCAGGCCCTGGGGTCCGAGGGTTGTGCCCAGGTTTGGGCGCCGGCCCCGCAGCCACACGTAGCCAAGCGCCGCGGTCCCGCCGATCAGGCCCCGCCAGCTGGCGATCTGCCAGGTGTCGGCGTCGATGGTGCGGGAGATGGCCCCGGTGCTGCCGAACCCCAGCCCCGACACGATCATCGCCGCCGCGCCCAACCGCCTGGATCGCCCACCTGGCGTGCTGCCAGTGCCCGAGCCAGTGTCGGAGTCTGCGCCAGCGCCGGACCCCGCTCTAGCTCGGCCGGCTCGCGGGTCCTGCGCCCCCCGGTCGGCCGTCAACTGAGGGCCGGTGAGTGGTTAGCCGGCCGCGGCTACGGCGGGCTGGTAGCCGACCTGGCAGAAGCCGTGGTTGCAGTAGCCGTAGGGGTTCCGGGCCAGGTATTGCTGGTGGTACTCCTCGGCGTAATAGAAGGGCCCGGCGTCCACGATCTCGGTTGTGATCTCTCCGAAGCCGCGCCCGGTTAGCGCCGCCTGGTACCGGTCCCGCGACGCCAGCGCGGTCTCCCGCTGGGCCTCACTGAACACATAGATCCCGCTGCGGTACTGGGTGCCGACGTCGTTGCCCTGGCGCATGCTCTGGGTGGGGTCGTGCATCTCCCAGAACACCTTCAGCAGCTGCTCATAGGGCGCCACCGACGGGTTGTGCACCACCAGCACCACCTCGTTGTGGCCGGTGCGCCCGGAGCACACCTCCTGGTAGGTCGGGTTGGGGGTCTGGCCCCCCGAGTAGCCCACCGCGGTGGTGTGCACGCCCTGCATCTGCCAGAAGAACCGCTCGGCCCCCCAGAAGCACCCCATCCCGAACACGGCCCGCTCGCACCCGTCGGGGAACGGCGGCATCAGCGGGGTGCCGAGCACCAGGTGCCCGGAGTCCTGCACCTCCATGGCGTCGTCCCGCCCCGGCAGGGCGTCGGAGGCGGTCGGCATCCGGGTCTTGTCGCGTCGCAACAGCATGACCCGACTGTATCGCCGGCCAGTGGGCCCGCCCGCGCCGGCCCTCGTGCCTTTGCCGGTCGTCCCAGAGCCGCCGCCAGGCCATACAACCCTGGTCCGGGCTGTCCGGCCGAATCTTGGGGTGAGTTTTGTGGCTATACGGCACAACTCTCCCGAGATTTGCAGAGCGGTCCGCCAGATTCGCCCGGCCGCGCCGGCAGGTGCCATCGCCCCGACCGGGCCAATCCCGCCACGGCTACCCTCTGCGCAATGCTCGACGCGATCCGCCCCGAGGCCCGCCCAGCGCAATGCTCGACACGCTGATCACCGGCGGGACGCTGATCGACGGCACCGGCGCGCCGGCCCGCCCAGCCGACATCGGCGTGTCCGGCGGCCGGATAGTGGCCGTGGCCGACCCGGGCGACCTCGCCGACGCCGGTGCCGCCGACACGATCGACGCCGAGGGCCTGGTCGTGTGCCCGGGCTTCATCGATCCCCACACCCACTACGACGCCCAGATCTTCTGGGACCCCAGGGCCACCCCGTCGAACCTGTTCGGCGTCACCACCGTGATCGGCGGAAACTGCGGCTTCACCCTCGCCCCCCTCGGCCACCCCGAAGACGGCGAGTACCTCAAGCGCATGATGGTGAAGGTCGAGGGCATGGAGCTGGCCGCCCTGGAGCAGGGCGTGCCGTGGGACTGGGAGAGCTTCGCCGACTACCTGCGGGCCGTCGAGAGCCGGGGGGTGGGCGTGAACGCCGGCTTCCTGGTGGGGCATTGCGCCCTGCGCCGGGCGGTCATGCGCGACGACGCCGTCGGCCACGAGGCCAACGACGACCAGATCGCCCTGATGCGGGCCCTGCTGGGCGAGTCGCTGGCCTCGGGCGGCCTCGGCTTCTCCACCGGCCGCAGCTACACCCACAACGACTGGGACGGACAGCCCGTGCCCAGCCGCTGGGCCTCAGAGCAAGAGGTGCTGGAGCTGTGCCGGGAGACGGCCACCCACGCCGGCACCACCCTGGAATGGGTGGCCGACGGCTGCATGAAGGGCTTCAGCGAGGACGAGGTCGCCCTGATGACCCGCATGTCGCTGGAGGGCGGCCGGCCGCTCAACTGGAACGTGCTCACCATCGACTCGGCCCGCCCCGACGACTACCGCAACCAGATCGCGGCCTGCGAGCGGGCCGCCGAGGCCGGGGCCATCGTCATCGCCCTCACCATGCCGATCCTGGTGGAGATGAACATGAACCTGGGCAGCTTCTGCGCGCTGCACATGCTGCCCGGCTGGAGCGACACCTTCGGCTTGCCCATACACGAGCGCATGGAGGCCCTGCGCCGCCCCGAGACGCTCATCGCCCTCGAGAACGGCGCGGCCAGCCCCGAGGCGGGCGTGTTCAGCCGCCTCACCGGCTGGTCCGGCTACCGCATCGGCGACACCTTCTCGGCCGCCAACGAGGGCCTCAAGGGCCGCCGGGTGGGCGACATCGCCAGGGAGCGCGGCCAGCGGGACTTCTTCTGCCTGGTGGACATCTGCCTGGCCGACGATCTGCGCACCGTGCTGTGGCCCGCCCCCACCGACGACGACCCGGAGAGCTGGCGGCTGCGGGCCGAGGCCTGGGAGCATCCGGCGGTGATGATCGGCGGCAGCGACGCCGGCGCCCATCTCGACCGCATGGCCGGCGCCTGCTACCCCACCGCCTGGATCGACGACTGCCTGCGGGGCCGGCAGCTCACCACCCTCGAGAACGCCGTCCGCCATCTGACCGAGGCCCCCGCCCGGCTGTTCGGCCTCAAAGGCCGGGGCCGCATCGCCGAGGGCTTTCACGCCGACATCGTGCTGTTCGATCCCGACACGGTGGGCGCCACCGAGCCCCAACTGGTGGCCGACCTGCCCGGCGACGGCAAGCGCCTGTGGTCCGACGCCACCGGGGTGCGGCGGGTGATGGTCAACGGCGTCACCACCGTGGTCGACGGCGAGGCCACCGAGGCGCTGCCGGGCACGGTGCTGCGCTCGGGGCGCCACACCGCGAC
>JAKZWH010000360.1:0-13017 GCA_047515615.1 Acidimicrobiales bacterium
GCCTGGTACTGGGCGAAGGAGCGGGCCAGCAGGTCGCGGGCCTCCTCCGCGGGCAGGCGAGCCAGCAGGCCGGCCACCATGTTGTAGGTGGGACCGAAAGCCGACCGCAACTCGAAAGACCGGCTTGAGGCCAACTGGGCCACCTCTTCGAAGGCACATTCCGGCGACCACAGCGCTACCGCCCAGCCGGCCTCGTCGATGCCGCGGCGCCCGGCCCGGCCGGTGAACTGCGTGTACTGGGCTGCGCTGAGCGGGGCGGTGCGCTGGCCGTTGTACTTCATGAGCTTGTCGATCACCACGCTGCGTGCCGGCATGTTCACGCCCAGCGCCAGGGCCTCGGTGGCAAACACCACCTTCACCAGGCCCTCGGCGAAGCAGCGCTCCACCACTTCCTTGAAGACGGGGACCATCCCGGCGTGGTGCGACGCGATGCCCAGGCGCAGCCGGGCGGCCCAGCTGCGGGCACCCAGCGCGTCGAGATCGGCCGGATCGAGACCGCGGGTGCGGGCTTCAACCAGCTCGTCGATGCGGGCCGCCTCGGCTTCGTCGGTGTAGCGGACCCCGTCGCGGGCCAGCCGGGCCACGGCCTGGTCGCATCCCTTGCGGCTGAACACGAACCAGATGGCCGGCAGCAGGCCGCGCTCGGACAGCTCGCCGAGCAGGTCCACGCGTCGCGGCGGCCGCCAGGGCAAGCCCCGGTGATTACCCCGGCGCACCGGATGGGCCGGCTGGCGGGAAGGGCCCGGCTCGCGGCGGTGCCGGGACTGGCGGGAATCACGGGACGTGTCGGGTCGGCCCGGCTGACGGGACCGGCCGGGACGACGAGGCTGGCGGGAGGCAACAGGGAGGTCGAAGCGTCCTCCCTTCGGGTTCGGCTCCCCGTCAACCAGGATGGGCAAGAGTTCCACCGCTTCTGAGCGGCGCCGGCTCACGGCGTACAGGTTGGTCAGCGGCACGGGTCGCCGGGTCTCGGCCACCACCGCGGTCGGGCCGTGCACCTGGTTGAGCCAGTCGCCCAACTCCCGGTGGTTGGAGACCGTGGCCGACAGGCAGACCAGCACGACCGCGGGGGGCAGGTGCAGGATCACCTCCTCCCACACCGGCCCGCGGTAGGGGTCCTCCAAGTAGTGCACCTCGTCGAGCACGACGGCGCCCAGCCTGGCGTCCACTGCTCCCGCATAGATCATGTTGCGCAGCACCTCGGTGGTCATCACCACTGCGTCGGCATCGCCGGCGATGACGTTGTCGCCGGTCAGAAGCCCCACCCGCGCCGGTCCCAGCCGGCGACACAGGTCGCGGTACTTCTGGTTGGAAAGGGCCTTGATGGGCGTGGTGTAGAAGGCTCTGCGACCCGCGGCGAGGGCCGTGTCGACGGCGTGGTCGGCCACCACCGTCTTGCCCGAGCCGGTCGGCGCGCTCACCAGCACCGACCGCCCGGAGTCGAGATGCTCGATGGCGCGGCGCTGGAACTCGTCGAGGACGAAGCCAGCCCCCGGCCGCCCTGTCACGGCCTGGCTGCGCCGCGATCTAGCCCGCAGCTCAAGACTCGACCGCCTCGCGCTTTCGCTGCCGCCGGCGAGTGAGCACACCCCACAGGATCGCGATCTCGTAGAAGGCGTACATCGGAATCGACAGCGCCATTAGCGTGAAGGGGTCACCGCTGGGGGTTATCACCGCCACCAGGATCACAATCCCGACCACGGCGTAGGAGCGGATCTTGCGCAGGGTGCGGTTATCGACGACGCCCGTGGCCTGCAGCCCGATGAGGACGATCGGGAACTGGAAAGCGATGCCGAAAGCCACCATCATCTTGACCACGAAGCCCAGATAGAGCTTCGGGCTGAACAGCGACACCAGATCGGGGCCCCCGATGGAGACCAGGAACTCGAGGGCCCGGGGCAGGCTCCAGTAGGCCAGCGCCCCGCCCGTGAAGAACAGCAGCACACCCGCAGCCACGAACGGCACCGCGTACCGCTTCTCGTGGCGGTACAGGCCGGGCGCGATGAAGCGCCACGCCTGCCACAGCAACACCGGCATCGCCAGCGCGAAGCCGCCGTACCCGACCAGGGTAATCCGCACGTTGAAGGGTTCGAGGGGGCTGGACACGTAGAGGTTGCAGCCACCTGCAGAACCGAACAGGGCGGAGTCGATCCGGTCCTCGATGGGGAAGGTCTTGCAGTACGGCTGGAGCAGAAGGTCCAGGATGAAGGGGTAGAGGATCCAGCAGGCCACGCCGCACACCACTACGGCCACGACCGACTTGATCAGGCGGTTCCGGAGCTCGGCCAAGTGCTCCATGAGCGTCATGTGGCCGCCCTCGTCGGAATGCTCTGTGCCGCTGGCGTTGTCGTTGTCGTTATTCGCCATTGCTGCGCTGGCTGTGCTTAAGCGGCCGTGGCCGCGCCGGAGCCGGACTCATCCACCGTCGGGGCCGACCCGGGCCCCGACTCCTCCGGGGACGATTCCGCGCCCTCTTCGGGGGTGGCGGAGGCTGCATCGGTCGCTTCGCCGGCCACAAGGGCCTTGCTCTCGGTGGATTCGATCTCGGCGGCGGAGTCAGTGACCTGAGTCGAGTTCCCCTCTACGGCCGACTCAGAGGCCCCCGCGGACTCAGAGGCCCCCGCCGAATCCTTGCCAGCAGCCGAGTCAGAGCCCCCAGCGGAGTCCTTGTCTCCCGCGGAGTCCTTGCCACCGGAACTGGCTGCGATCGATGCGGCCGCCGCCGGCTTGGCCAGCTTGCGGGGATCGGCGGCCTTCAACGTCTCCTTCATCTCCTGGATGGGCTTGTTGGCGACCTGGCGCAGTTCCTTGTCGGCTGCCTTCAGCGTGTTGGTCGCTTCCTTGAGGGGCTGCGCCGCCTCCCGCAGCTCCTGCTGGAAGCCTTGGCCGATGCGGCGGATCTCTCCGACCACCTTTCCGACCTGGAGGACGGCGGGGGGCAGCTTGGTGGGTCCGAGCACGATCAGGGCAACGAGCAGGATCACGAGCATCTCTGCCCCGCCTAGGTTTCCCACCTTGGCAGCCTAGCTACGGGGCCGGCGGCGGCTGCGGCCGGGCCGCGACGCCCGCACCCGGTCGGCGGAGGCCCGGGTTGCCTCGGCGTGGTCGCCCACACGAGCGGCGAGGCGAGACAGCTCGTCACCGGCCACCGCGGTGGCCGACGACCTTCTCAGCGCTTCGGTCAGGCCCGTCGCGGCCTGTGCCACGCGGCGCAGACAAGCGACAAGCACGGCGAGCGCGATCACGGTGACCGCGGCCGGTGCCAGCATCCACATGGGATGCAACGTTACTTCGAGCCGTCGAGAGGCCCCTGATCGGCCGGTAGCCGGCCGCCTACCCAGCCGCGTCGCATCCGAACCGCGCCAGCACCTCCACCATCCGGTCGACGTGGTCGCTGTAGATGGCGTCGATGCCGGCGTCGACCAGTTCGGCGATGTGATGGACCTGCTGCGCGTCCCAACCGAAGGCGAGCACGCCGAAGCGGTGGTACAGCGTGGTGCGGCCGCCGTTCCAGTCGTCGCGCCGCATGTTCACCGCATCAATTCCGGCCTCGGCGAGGTCGGCGGCATGGCGCTCGGGACCCCTCGCGAGCCGGTCCAGGCGGGTGGAGTGGACGAGCCTCGCCTCCGGCGCGGCCGCCCGCCAGCGGCCCAGCACCCCGGCGTCGTGATGGCAGACCCACAGGCGCTCGACCGCGCCGCAGGCCCGGGCGGCCTCGACCACGCCCTCGAAGGCGGCCCGGTCCTTCACATCGACGCTGAGCGGGAGGTCCGTGCCGCAATGCTCGTAGTACTCGTCGAGGGTGGGAATGTGGGAGGGCAGCCTGGCCCGGGCCAGGCCCGAGATCGAGCGGCCGAGCACCCCGCGGTTGGGCAGACCCGGCAGCCTGGCCACCGCGCCGCCATGGACCAAGACGACCTCGCCGTCGCCGGTGACCCAGGCGTCGGTCTCGATGCCGGTGGCGCCCATGTCGCGGGCCAGCGAGAACGCCTCGAGCGTGTTCTCGCGGGCATGGGCCCTGGCCCCGCGATGAGCGAACGCGATGGGCGGCGCCAGCAAGGCCGCAATGCGGGTACCCATCAGGCGCGCGTCACTACCCAGCCCAGCCGCAGACGGCGGCTATAGGCCGCCCACGTCGTTCGGGGGCCACAGCTTCAAGAACGCTCGTCCCACCACGGTATCGACGTCGACCGGGCCGAAGTAGCGGCCGTCGCGGCTGTCCGGGCGATTGTCGCCCAGCACCAGGATCTTGCCCTCGGGCACTACGCAGCGATCCGGTTCGGCCGGGTTGACACAGCCGGGAATGGGCACCGCGGGGTACGTCGACTCGGCCCGCGCCAGGTACGGCTCCTCCAGCCGAGTGCCGTCGACGTACACGCGGCCGCCCCGGATCTCGACGGTCTCGCCGCCCAGTCCGACGACCCGCTTGATCAAGTCGTCGGCGTCAGCCGCCTGGCCCGGCTGGTGGAACACGACCACATCGCCCCTGTTGACGTCGTGCATGCGGTAACCGAGCTTGTAAACCACCACCCGGTTGTCGATCATCAGGGTGGGCGCCATTGAACCGGAGGGGATCACGAAGACCTCCACCAGGAAGGCCTTGAGCAGCAGGGCCAGCGCCAGCGCGCAGACGCCCACCACCAGCCATTCGGACACCGCGCCCCAGGCGCGCCGTGCCCGGGTCGGAGGGGGCCGCTCGGCGCCATCGTCGCCGGGCAGCTCGTCCGGCCGCTCCAGGTCCTCGGCGTCTTGCCGGGGCTCCCCCGCCCGTCGAGCGTCTCCGTGTTGCGGTGCCCCCCACTCCAGCGGGAGCGTCCCTTCCAGCGGGGCCTCCCCCGTCGGTGAGACGCCCGCGGACCCGGTGCGCGGGGCCCCGAGATCCGCGGTCACCGCCGGTACCGTTCCAGCATCCGCGCCGCGGTGGCGGCCTGCAGGTCCCGATTGAGGGCCTCGTCGCAGGCCGACAGCTCAGCCTGCGGGCCCAGCTGCACCAGCACCCGGGCCAGCCACGACTCGCTCGCCACTGCGAAGACGGCGTCGACTGTGCCGTCGGGCCGCTCGGTCCGATGTCGCGCCGCGTGGTAGTCGGCGGCCCACGCGGCCTCCGGCGCCAGCCGGATCGTTGCCGTCCGGTCGATGCGGTCCATGTCGAGGATCGGCTCCGACCCCACCGGCAGCTGCACGTCGGCCGGCGTGTCCGTCACCGTGAGCGTGCGGATCCGCTCGACGCGGAACACACGCTCGGCGCCGGCGCGGTAGCACCAGCCGAACAGATACCACACGCCGTCGTGGCTCAGCAGCCGGGCCGGGTCGACGGCCCGGGATGTCATGACGTCGCGGCCGAGCGAGTAGTACTCGATCTCGATTCGGCGCCGCTCAGCGATGGCGCGGCGCAGCTCGCCGAGCGTGGCCGCGGGGGCATGGCCCAGGCACACGTCGACGTGCCCCGCCGCGTCCGCGCCCTCCGATCCCAGCGACAGGCTCAGCTTGGCCAGGGCCCGTGTGAGCGGGGCCGCCTCGGCTTCGTCGCCGGCCCCCTCCCTCACCCGTCCCTCCGACATGTCGAGCACGGTGCGGCCCGCGGCCAGCAGCCGGGTGGCCTCCTCGCTGGTGAGCCGCATGGGCTGCGAGAACCAGTCCGCGTACTGGATGTCGACGATCTCGTCCTCGATGAAGACGTCGACCAGGGTGTCAGGCGTGAACGGGTGCACCCCCACGAAGAACAGCCTCTTGGTGAGATCCTCCAGCAACTGGTCGCGGGGATAGTCGAACCGGGCCGCGATGTCGTCCAGATGGGCGCCGCCCTGCTTGACCACCCAGGGGACCACCCCAAGCAACCGGGCCATCCGTTCCGCTACAGAGAGCCTGACCCCGTTCGCAGCCGGCACCGAAGTCACCCCACCACCCTAGAGGCCGAGCGGATAGTTCAAGGTTCAGGCCAGAGCCTCCAGCCAGCCGACCAGATCGTCGCGCAACCACTCGGGCTCAAGCACCTCGGCATGATCGAGGAAGTCCAGTACGAAGGTCCGCAGCGCGGCGGTGTCCCGCACCTGCAGGGTGAGGACCACCGAGCTGTCGGACCGGCGTTCGCCGTCGACTCCGGCCCGGTGGCAGGCCCAGCTGGCCTGGTCGGGGTCCACCAGCACCCGAACCTCCACCGGATCGCCCGCGCCGAACTCCCAGGGCTTCACGGTTCGAAGATCGGGCCCCTCCCCCACCGCGTGGGCGGCCGGACCCAGCTCCTCGACCGGCCCGTCGATGCGGTCGACTCGGAAGAGACGCTCCTCGGACTGCCCGCAGTCCCAGCCGACCAGGTACCAGCGGCCCCGGTGAAACGACAGGCGCCAAGGCTCGACGTGGCGCTGGGCATCCCGGTACACGAACTGAACCGCTCGGCGTCCGATCGCAGCCACCACCAACTTCGACAGCGCCTCGTGGAAGGGCACCTCGTCCACCGCAGCCACCGCCGCGATCGACTCGACCGACTCGACCGCCCCCTCAGAGCCGCCTTGGGCACCGCCCAGCCGGACCAGGCCCGTACCCGCGCCGCCTTCGAGGCGCACCAGGTTGGTGGCCAGATGGAGCGCGGCCAGCTCGTCGGGATCGAAGCGCACATCGCGCCCGGCGTACGCCGCGGCCGGGATGCGGTAGCCCTCCACGGGCGGGTCCAAGCGGTAAAGGGTGGTCACCTCGATGGGCACGCCGATCGCCCTCAAATCGGACTTGTCGCGCTCGAACATGCGCCTGAAGGCCGTCAAGTCCTCCGAGTAGGCGCCGGCCATCCGGGCGCGCAGCTCGCTCGCGCTCAGCGGCCGCGGCGTGTGCAACAGCGCCGCGGTGAGGTTCAGGAGCCGTTCGAGCTTGTCCATTTGCGGGTGGCTACACCGACATTCGCCTTGTAGATGGCCACGACTTGTGGGCTAGGTGGCCACGCTACCGGGACGGCCGCTACAGGGAGGCGATCAGCTTCTCCACCCGCTCGTCGTGGGACTTGAACGGATCCTTGCACAGCACAGTGCGCTGGGACTGGTCGTTGAGCTTCAGGTGCACCCAGTCGACGGTGTAGTCGCGCCTTCGCTCCTTGGCCCGGCGGATGAACTCGCCCCGGAGGCGGGCCCGGGTGGTTTCGGGCGGGTGCTCGACGGCGTGCTGGATCTCGGCGTCGGTGACGAGGGTCTCCACCATCCTGCGGCGCTGCATGTGGTAGTAGAGGCCGCGGTTGCGGCTCACGTCGTGGTACTGGAGGTCGACGAGCGCCACTCGGGGGTCGGCCAGGTCCAGCCCGTGGCGGGCGCGGTAGGCCTCCACCAGTTGATGCTTTATGACCCAGTCGATCTCGCGGTCGAGTTGCAGCGGGTCTTCCTCAATGGTGGTCAGGCAGTACTCCCACATGGTGAGCGCCTTCTTCTCCTCGTCGGAGAGGTCGTGGTGCTCGGCGTAGCGCATGGTCCGGTTGAGGTACTCCGACTGGATCTCGAGCGCGCTGACCTCGCGCCCGGTGGCGAGGCGCACGCGCCGCCGGCAGGTGGTGTCGTGGCTGATCTCGCGGATGGCCCTGATCGGGTTCTCCAGGGTCATGTCCCGCAGCACGACGCGCGGGTCCTCCAGCATCCGCAGCATCAGTGCGCACGTACCGACCTTGAGGAACGTCGTGTACTCGCTCATGTTGGAGTCGCCCACGATCACGTGGAGTCGGCGGAAGCGCTCGGCGTCGGCGTGAGGCTCGTCGCGGGTGTTGATGATCGGGCGCGACCGGGTGGTGGCCGACGACACGCCCTCCCAGATGTGCTCGGCCCGCTGGCTGATGCAGTACATGGCGCCCCGGGCGGTCTGCAGCACCTTGCCGGCCCCCGCGAATATCTGGCGGCTCACCAGGAACGGGATCAGCACCTCGGCGTAGTCGCTGAGATCGTCGCGGCGGCTGGTGAGGTAATTCTCGTGGCAGCCGTAGCTGTTGCCTGCGGAGTCGGTGTTGTTCTTGAACAGGAAGACGTCGCCTTTGATGCCCTCCTCGGCCAGGCGGTCCTCGGCGTCGCCCACCAGCTTCTCGACGATGCGCTCGCCCGCCTTGTCGTGCACCACCAGGTCGTGGACCGAGTCGCACTCCGGGGTGGCGTACTCGGGATGGCTGCCCACGTCGAGGTACAGCCGCGAGCCGTTGCCCAGGAACACGTTGCTGCTGCGGCCCCAGGAGACGACCTTGCGGAACAGGTACCGGGCCACCTCGTCGGGGCTGAGGCGGCGCTGGCCCCGCAGCGTGCAGGTGACGCCGTACTCATTCTCGATGCCGAAGATGCGCCGCTGCACCCCGCAACCGTACCCCTGCCGACCCCGCGGCGACGGATCGGCTCAGGTCGCAGCTAGGCCTCCAGGATGGCGGCTACCTCTTCGTCGCTGAGGCGGCGGAAGGCCCGGCGACCCTTGGCCCGGTCGAGCACCGCGGCTTCGAGGCTCTCTGCACTGAGGGTCCGGTCGCGGCCGGCCAGGGCCGCCACCGCGGCCCGCACCCCGTCGGCGAGCGAGCGCGGCGAGTCGGGCACCGCGGCGGCGAAGCGCTCCAAAATCTCCTCGGTCTCGCCGCCGAGCACCACCCAGTCGTCCTCGTCGGCCACGGTGCCGTCATAGAGAATGTGGAACAGCTGGTCGCTGCGGCCGTCGGTATCGAGGCCGATCTCGGCCACCAGAATCTCCACCTCCATCGGCTTGATCTCATGGGTGAAGACCTGCCCGAGGCTCTGGGCGTAGGCGTTGGCCAGGCTGCGGGCGTCCACGTCCTCGCGGCTGAAGGCGAAGCCCTTCAGGTCGGCGTGGCGCACTCCGGCGATGCGGAGCTGGTCGAACTCGTTGTAGCGGCCCACCCCCGCGAAGGCGATGCGGTCGTAGATCTCACTCACCTTGCGCAGCGTGCTGGAGGTGTTCTCTGCCACGATGGCGATGCCGCCGTCGTAGCGGAAGGCGACCAGGCTCCGGCCCCGGGCGATGCCCTTGCGGGCATAGTCGGCCTTGTCCTTCATCACCTGCTCCGGTGGCGCGTAGAAGGGCATGGTCATGACGCACCACCCCCTTCGGTGCCGCGCCGGCTGCGGTGGCGGCGCAGCAGCCGCTCGGTGCGACGGCGCAACTCGGCGTCGTCGAGGCGGTGGTAGCCGTCGGCGTTTATAACCGCCACCACCGGGAACACGTCGCGCACCGGGTCGGGGCCGGCGGTGGCCGAATCGGCGTCGGAGGCGACGTAAAGCGCGTCCAGCACCAGGTCCACGGCCGCGGCCCTCGCCATCGTCGGGCGGAGCCCCAGCTTCACCACGGTGTCGGCGTGCAGCGAGCCCGAGCCGGTGGCCGCGTGGTCGCGCTCCTCGTAGCGTCCGCCGGTGACGTCGTACTCGAAGATCCGGCCCTTGGAGGCCGCGGTGTCGAAGCCCGCGAATATGGGCACCACCACCAGGCCCTGCATCGCCGCGGGAAGGTTGGCCCTCACCATCTGGCCCAGCTGGTTGGCCTTGCCCTCGAGGCTAATCGGCGTGCCCTCCACCTTCTCGTAGTGTTCGAGCTGGAGCTGGAACAGTCGCACCATCTCGCCGGAGGGGCCGGCCGCGCCGGCGACGGCCACGCCGGAGTGGCGGTCGGCCGGGAACACCTTCTCGATGCGGTGGTTGCTGATCAGATGCCCCGCGGTGGCCCGCCGGTCACCGGCCAGCACCACGCCGGAGTCGTAGCGGACAGCCACGCAGGTCGTGCCGTGGGGGATCTGCAGCGACGACACCGCCCCCAAGCGCTCGACGGCGGCGAGCGGAGCGGCCTCGGATCCGGAGTTGGTGCGGCGCAGCAGCGCGGCAAAGTTCGGGCCGGGATCGTCGTTCGGTCCGAAGCGGGGCAGGATCACTCGCCGCCCTTTTGGATGTAGCTCTTCACGAAGTCCTCCGCGTTGGTCTCCAGCACCTCGTCGATCTCGTCGAGCAGGTCGTCGAGCTGGGCCTTGATATCGGAGCCCCGCTCGGACGAGGGCGGCGACTCCTCCACCGACTGCTCTCGAGGTGTCGGCGCCGGCCTGCGGATCTGCTCTCGTTCGGCCACTGGGTTCCTCCCGGTTCGGCTGCACTGAGATGGGTCTGACAGGAGGTTAGGCGCCCGCAGACCCCAAGCGGCGGAGCAGCTCCATGGCAGAGCCGCACTCGTCGAACATAGCGCCCACATGGGCGACGGTTCCCCGCATCGGCTCGGTCATCGAGACCCGCCGCAGCGAGCCCTCGCCCACGTCGAAGACGATCGAGTCCCAGTTGGCCGCCACCACCTCGGCCGCGAACTTCTGCAGGCAGCGGCCCCTGAAGAAGGCCCGGGTATCGGGCGGGGGCTCGGTCATGGCCGCGGTGGCCGCGTCCTCGTCCACCAGCGTCTCCAGCCCCGCCCGGGCAGCCAGGGACCGGTCCGGGCGCAGGTCGTGATACTGGATGTCGAGGGCCCGCAGGCGGGCGTCTTCCCAGTCGAGGCGATGGCGGTCCCTGAATCCCTCCAGCAGCCTGAGCTTGGCCACCCAGTCGATCTGGCCGGCCAGCCCGGCCGGATCGCGCTCCAGGCCGCCGAGCACCGCCTCCCAGCGTCTCAGCACCTCGAATGCGACCTCGCCGCCCACCGCCTCCGCGCCCCGATCCTCGATGTAGGCGCGGGCCGCGGCCAGCAGCTCCCACTGCACTCCAAGGGCGGTGATGGTGGTGCCGTCGGCGAGCTCGAGCGGCGCCCGCAGCGAGAGGTCGCAGCTCACCTGGCGTAGCGCGGCCACCGGCGTCGCGAACCGGAACTCGCGGGGCACGGCGTCGTCCTCGGTCATGGCCATGACCAGCGCGGTTGTGCCGACCTTGAGGAACGTCGCGACCTGCGACATGTTGGCGTCGCCCACGATCACGTGCAGGCGCCGGTACTTGGCCGCGTCGGCGTGGGGCTCGTCGCGGGTGTTGACGATGGGACGCTTGAGGGTGGTCTCCAGGCCGACCTCCTCCTCGATGAAGTCGGCCCGCTGGGAGAGCTGGTAGCCGGCCTCGTCCAGGCGCATCCCCGAGGTCTCGCTGCCCATCTTGCCGGCCCCGGTGAAGATCTGGCGGGTCACGAAGTGCGCGGTGGCGTGGGTGACTATGCGCGAGAACGGCACGGCCCGGCTCACCAGGTAGTTCTCGTGGCAGCCGTAGCTGTTGCCCTTGCCGTCGGAGTTGTTCTTGTAGACGACGATCTCCTCGCCCGGCGGCAGCAGCATCCGGACCGCCTCCATCGAGCGGGCCGCGATCAGATCGGCGGCCCGGTCATAGAGGACCGCCGAGCGGGCGTCGGCGCACTCGGGACTGGACAGCTCCGGGTGGGCGTGGTCCACGTAGTAGCGAGCGCCGTTGGTGAGCACGGCGTTCACCAGATGGGTCTCGATCTCCGGCGCGAGCGAGCCTGCCGACACGCCGCCTCGGGCGTCGTTGCCCGGGGTCTCGTCGGCGAAGTCCCAGCCCACCGCGGCCCGGCCCGGCTCGATCGCCTGCCCGTGGGCGATCAGGTAGGCGTTGATCAGCAGCGACGACGCCGAGATCGGGTTGGGCTCCGGCGCGCCCCGATGGACGATGCCGTACTCGGTCTCAAGGCCGAGCGTCTTGGGGACAGCCACGGAGCGGGACGCTACCGGGTGTCGCCGCGGGTGGGGGCTACAGGATCTGTGAGAGGAACAGCTTGGTGCGCTCCTCGCGAGGATCGGTGAAGAAGTGCTCGGGCGTGCCGGTCTCGACGATCTGGCCGTCCTCCATGAAGATGACCCGGTCGGCGACCTCCCGGGCGAAGCCCATCTCGTGGGTCACCACCATCATGGTCATCCCCGACAGCGCAAGCTCCTTCATCACGTCGAGGACCTCCTTGATCATCTCGGGGTCCAGCGCCGAGGTGGGCTCGTCGAAGAGCATGATGCGGGGCTCCATGGCCAGGGCCCGGGCGATGGCCACGCGCTGCTGCTGCCCGCCGGAGAGCTGTCCCGGGTACTTCTCAGCCTGCTCGGGAATGCCGACGCGCTCCAGCAGGGAGCCAGCGAGATCCTCGGCCTCCTCCTTAGGCTTCTTGCGAGCCCAGATCGGCGCCAGCGTGATGTTGTCAAGCACGGTCAGGTGCGGGAACAGGTTGAACTGCTGGAACACCATTCCGACCTCGGAGCGGATCTTCTCGATGTTGCGCAGGTCGTTGGTGAGCTCGACGCTGTCGACGACGATGCGGCCCTCCTGATGGACCTCGAGGCGGTTGATGCAGCGGATCCAGGTGGACTTGCCCGAGCCCGACGGGCCGAGCACCACCACCACCTCTCGCTCCTTGATCACGGCGCTGATCCCGTCGAGAGCCTGGAAGTCCCCGAACCATTTGTTCACCCCCTCGCAGACGATCATGTCGTCGCGAGCGGCGAGCTCCTCGGTCAAGGCGATAGTGGCATCGCTGACGCTCATGGCGTTGTCCCCCTCCGGTCACCCGAATCGGGCCTGTCTGTGATCAAGTCCATTTGTTCCTGTTCGGCGAGCCGGCTAGCGCTCCCCCACCCCCAGGCGCTTCTCCAGCCGCTGGCTGTGCTTGGACATGCTGTAAGCGAAGATCCAGTAGACCGCCGACACGAACAGCAAGCCCTCGCGCTTGACGCCGATAAACTGCGTCTGTGCGGGTATGACGTTGTTGGCCATTCTCAGAATGTCGAAGATCCCGATGATGGCCAGCAGCGATGTTTCCTTGAACGTGGCTATCACCTGCCCGACCAACGGCGGGATCGACACCCGCAACGCTTGGGGAAGCACGATGAAACCGGTGCGCTGCACGGTGCTGAGGCCGACTGCGTCGGAAGCCTCGTACTGTCCCCTTCGTATCGACTGGAGCCCGCCCCGCACGTTCTCCGCCAGGTAGGCGGCTGAGAACAGCGTGTAGCCCGTGGTGGCCGCGGCGAGTTGGCTGATCTCCATCCCGTCGGGGAGGAACAGCGGCAATATGACGGCGAAGAAGATCAGGATCGTGATCAGCGGCACG
>JAKZWH010000361.1:0-2641 GCA_047515615.1 Acidimicrobiales bacterium
GGTGGGGGACGCGGCCGGACTGATCAATCCCATGAACGGCGAGGGCATCGACTACGGCCTGGAGTCGGGGATGCTCCTGGCCGATCTCTTCCTCGAAGACCCCTCCGCCGCGCCCGCCGCCTACGACCGGATCATCGGCGAACGCTTCGACGGGTTCCTGCGCACGGGCCGGCGGTTCAGCTTCCTCATCGGCCATCCCTGGATACTTCGCAACGGCCTGCGCCTGGCGGTGGGCACCCAGGCAGTGGCCAACATCACCCTCCAGGTGATGGGCAACCTGATAGACGGGGACACTCCGGGCATGGCGTCGCGGGTGCTGGGGGTGGCCGACCGGGGGCTCAAGCTGGTCGACCCGCTGCTGCGTCGCACCCGGGCCGCGGCTTAGGCACGCCATGAGCCCGGGGTCGGCCAGCAGTCCAGCCGAGTTCTCGCTGGGAGAGCTCGACTCGGCCCTCCGCAGTGACATCCGGCGCCTAGGCGCCCAGCTGGGCGAAGCGCTGGTCCGCCAGCACGGCCCCGAGCTGCTCGAGCGGGTCGAGCAGGTGCGGGGCCTGGCCCGGGGCCTGCGCCGCAGCGACGAGGACAGCACGGCCCTCGCCGAGCTGCTGGCCGGTGTGGACGTGGCCGACGCAGGTCTTCTGGCCCGCGCCTTCACCGTCTATTTCCACCTGGCCAACACCGCCGAGCAGGTGCACCGGATCGACGATCTGACCGAGAAGAGGGCGGCCGGCTCCAACCGCTTCGGCGAGATGGTGGGCCGGCTCAGCGATATGGGCTTCGCCGACGACGAGATTGTCTCGACCGTCAACTCGACCGAGCTGCGCCCGGTGTTCACCGCCCACCCCACCGAGGCGTCCCGCCGCTCGATCCTCGACAAGCTGGCCGAGATCTCAAGCCTCGTCGAGCAGCGGGCTCATGCCGGTGCCGACGACACTGCCCGGCAGAGAGCCGACCGCCGGATGGACGAGCTGATCGACGCCATCTGGCAGACCGACGAGCTGCGCCGGCAGCGACCCGACCCGGTGGACGAGGCCCGGTCGATCCTCTATTTCCTCACGGAGATCGCGGTGCAGGGCGTGCCCGAGCTCCTCGACGACATCGACGCCGTGCTGGCCTCGCTGGGCGGTGGGCTCGATCCCGATCGCTCGCCCATCCGTTTCGGCTCGTGGGTGGGAGGCGACCGCGACGGCAATCCCAACGTCACGCCGGCCACCACGGTGGCGGTGCTCGAGTTCCAGCGTCAACGGGCCCTTCGCATCCTGGTGGAGGAGATCGAGGGTCTGTCGTCGGAGCTGAGCGTTGGGCTGGCGGTTAGGGGTATTTCCTCTGAGCTGGCCGAGCGGCTCGAGGTCGATCACCGGCAGTTCCCGCACGTGACGGCCCGTTTCGACACGCTCAGCGCGGGCGAGCCCTACCGGCAGAGGCTGGCGGTGATCCACCGGCGCCTGCTCGAGACGTCGAAACCGACACCGGGGCCGGGGGCGTACCACTCGGCCGACGAGCTGGCCCACGATCTGGCGGTGATCGCCCGATCGCTGGACGCCAACCGGGGTCGCCTGCTGGCCCGCGGCCGGCTGGCCCGCGTGCGGCGCATCGTGGCAATGATCGGATTTGATCTCGCCACGCTGGACATCCGAGAGCACTCCGAACGCCACCACCGGGCGCTGGCCTGCCTGTTCGAGCCGCTGCGAATCGATTACGCCTCGCTGTCGGGCGCCGCGCGCGCCGTCTTGCTCGCCGAGGAGCTGGCCGGCCCCCGGCCGTTGGCCCTGCTCGGGCGCTCGCTGGGAGCCGACGCCGAGGACGTCTTGGAGCTGTTCCGGGTGCTGCGCCACCAGATGGACGCCAGGGGCGACCAGATCGTGCAGAGCTACATCGTGTCCATGACCCGGGGTGTCGAAGACGTGCTGGCGCCGGCCGTGCTCGCCCGTGAGGCGGGGCTCGTGGACCTGGGAGCGGGTGTGGCCCGGCTCGGGTTCGTGCCGCTGTTCGAGACGATCGAGGACCTGCGCTCGGTCGGGCCGGTGCTGCGGGAGCTGCTGGCGGTGGAGCCCTACCGGCGCCTCGTCGAGCTGCGGGGCGGGACCCAGGAGGTGATGGTCGGCTACTCCGACTCCAACAAGGACGGCGGCATCACCACCTCGCAGTGGGAGATCCACAAGGCGCTGAGGGCCATCGCCGAGGTCTCAGCGGCCACCGGCGTGCGGGTGACGGTGTTCCACGGGCGGGGAGGCACCGTCGGCCGGGGCGGAGGGCCCACTCACGCGTCGATCCTGGGCCAGCCGCCCGGCGCGGTGAGCGGCTCGGTCAAGATCACCGAGCAGGGCGAGGTGGTCGCCGACAAGTACGGGCTGCCCCGGCTGGCCCACCGCAACCTCGACCTTGCCTTCGCCGCCGTCGTCGAGGCGTCGATGTCGCACCGGTCCCCTCGCAACGACCCGGCCGCCACCCGCAGATGGGACCATGTGATGGAGACAGCCTCGGGCGCGGCCTACGAGGCCTACCGAGCTTTCCTGCAGGCTCCCGGCTTTGTCGAGTACTTCAGGACGTCCACGCCGGTGGAGGAACTGGCCGAGATGAACATCGGCTCCCGCCCCGCCCGCCGCAGCCGCGCCGGGGAGGGGCTCGAGGGGCTGCGGGC
>JAKZWH010000362.1:0-12457 GCA_047515615.1 Acidimicrobiales bacterium
GCCCGACGGCCTCCTCGATAGTGCGGAAGCCGAGCGATGCCAGCAGGGCCCGCACCTCTTCGGCGATGAACTCGAAGAAGGTGATCACGAACTCGGGCCGTCCCGAGAACTTCTTGCGCAGTTCGGGGTTCTGGGTGGCCACCCCCACCGGGCAGGTGTCGAGATGGCACACCCGCATCATCACGCAGCCCATCACCACCAGCGGCGCGGTGGCGAAACCGAACTCCTCGGCTCCCAGCAGCGCGGCGACCACCACGTCGCGGCCGGTCTTGAGCTGGCCGTCGACCTGCACCACGATGCGGTCCCGCAGGTCGTTGAGCAGCAGGGTCTGCTGGGTCTCGGCCAGCCCCAGCTCCCACGGCGCGCCGGCGTGCTTGATCGAGGTGAGCGGCGACGCGCCGGTGCCGCCGTCGTTGCCCGAGATCAGCACCACGTCGGCGTGGGCCTTGGACACCCCGGCGGCCACCGTTCCCACCCCGACCTCGGCCACCAGCTTCACGTGGATGCGGGCTGCGGGGTTGGCGTTCTTGAGGTCGTGGATGAGCTGGGCCAGGTCCTCGATGGAGTAGATGTCGTGGTGTGGCGGCGGCGAGATGAGCCCGACCCCCGGCGTGGAGTGGCGGGTCTTGGCGATCCACGGGTACACCTTGTGGCCCGGCAGCTGCCCGCCCTCGCCCGGCTTGGCCCCCTGGGCCATCTTGATCTGGATGTCGTCCGCGTTGACCAGGTACTCGCTGGTCACGCCGAATCGTCCCGACGCGGCCTGCTTCACTGCGCTGCGCCTCAGATCGCCGTTGGGGTCCGGGACGTAGCGGTCGGCGTCCTCGCCGCCCTCGCCGGTGTTGGACTTGCCCCCGATGCGGTTCATGGCGATGGCCAGGGTCTCGTGGGCCTCCTTGGAGATCGAGCCGTAGCTCATGGCCCCGGTGGCGAAGCGCTTGACGATCTCCGAGACCGGCTCGACCTCCTCGATGGGCACCGGCGGCCGCACCCCGGCGCGGAACCGGAACAGCCCCCGCACCGTGCCCAGGCGGCTGGACTGGTCGTCGATGCGCCGCGTGTACTCCCGGAAGATGTCGAAGCGGCGGTCGCGGGTGGCGTGCTGGAGCTTGAACACGGTCTCGGGGTTGAACAGGTGGTACTCGCCCTCGCGCCGCCACTGGTATTCCCCACCGGCCTCGATGGTGCGATGGGCCCGGCTGGTGCGGTTCGCCGGGAAGGCCCGCCGATGGCGCACCGCCACCGCGGCCGCGATCTCCTCCAGACCGATGCCGCCGAGGCGGCTGGTGGTGCCGGTGAAGTACTCGTCCACCAGCTCTGACCCCAGCCCTATGGCCTCGAAGATCTGGGCGCCCGTGTAGGAGGCCACCGTGGAGATGCCCATCTTGGACATCACCTTGAGGATGCCGGAGCACGCGGCCTTCACGAAGTTGCGGTGGGCGGCCTCGACCCCCATCGACTTCTCGAGCCCGTACAGCCCCTCCGACACCATGTTGGAGATGGTCTCGAAGGCCACGTACGGGTTGACCGCGTTGGCGCCGAAGCCGAGGTGCAGGCACAGGTGGTGCACCTCGCGGGCGTCGCCGGACTCCGACACCAGCCCCACCCGGGTGCGGGTTCGCTCGACCACCAGGTGCTGGTGGACCGCGGACACCGCCAGCAGCGACGGGACGGGCGCCAGGCGCTCGTCGCTGCCCCGGTCGGACACGACCAGGATGTTGGCCCCCGCGACGATGGCGGCCGAGGCCGCCTCGCGCAGCCCATCCAACGCCCGGCGCAGACCCTCGCCTCCGTCGGCGACCACGTACAGCGCACCGAGCACCTCGGTGCGGAAGTCCCCGAGTCCTCCCGGCCCGCCGATGCCCACCAGCCGGGCCAGCTCCTCGTCGGTGATCACCGGGCTGTCGAGATGCACGGTCCGGCACGACGACGGCTGCGGATCGAAGAGGTTGCCCTCGGGGCCGACCCTGGCGTAGAGCGAGGTGACGAGCTCCTCGCGAATGGCGTCCAGCGGCGGGTTGGTCACCTGCGCGAACAGCTGCTTGAAGAAGTCGTAGATGGGCCGGTTGCGGTCCGAGAGCACCGCGGGCGGAGTGTCGGTGCCCATCGAGCCCAGAGCCTCCTTGGCGTCGATGGCCATGGGCGCGAGCAGCAGCCGGTGCTCCTCGTGGGTGTGCCCGAACACCTGCTGGCGCTGGATCAGCGAACCCTCGTCGCGCCGCACCGGATCGCGCCGGGGCAGGTCGTCGAGATTCACCAGGTTCTGCTCCAGCCAGCGCTCGTACGGGCGGGCCGACGCCAGGCCGTCCTTGATCTCGTCGTCCCGGACGATGCGGCCCTGCGCGGTGTCGATCAGGAACATCCGGCCGGGCTGCAGGCGGCCCTTCTCCACCACCGAGCTCTGGGGTATGTCGATCACACCCGTCTCGGAGGCCATCACCACCAGCCCGTCGCTGGTCACCAGATAGCGCGACGGGCGCAGGCCGTTGCGGTCGAGCACCGCGCCGATGACGGTGCCGTCGGTGAAGGCGATCGAGGCGGGGCCGTCCCAGGGCTCCATGCGGGTGGCGTGATACCGGTAGAAGGCCTTGCGGTCACCGCTCATCTCGCCATGGTGCTCCCACGGCTCGGGGATCATCATCAGCACGGCCTCGGCCAGGGAGTAGCCGCCGAGGGTCAGCAGCTCGAGCACCTCGTCGAAGCCGGCGGTGTCGCTGGCGCCGGGGGTGCAGATCGGGAAGGCACTCTCGAGGCCCTCCAGATGCGGCGACGACATCAGCGCCTCGCGGGCCCGCAGCCAGTTGCGGTTGCCGGCGATGGTGTTGATCTCGCCGTTGTGGGCGATCATCCGGTAGGGGTGGGCCAGCGGCCAAGATGGGAACGTGTTGGTCGAGAAGCGGGAGTGGACCAGCGCCAGCGCGCTCTCGACCCGCTCGTCGCGCAAGTCCGCGAAGAACGAGGTGAGCTGGCGGGAGATGAGCATGCCCTTGTACACGACGGTCCGGGCGCTGAGGCTCGGGAAGTACACGCCGGTGTGGGGCGGCGCGGCGTTGCCCATCACGGCCTCGTCTTCGGCCGCGACGTCTTCGGCGCCGCCCGACCCGATCTCGTGCTCAATGCGCTTGCGCACGATGTAGACCCGCCGGTCCAGGTCGATCCCGCACAGGCCGTCACCGGCAATGAACACTTGGCGGAAGCTGGGCATGGCGGCCCGCGAGCCCGGGCCCAGCATCGACGGGTCGACGGGAACCTCCCGCCAGCCGATGAGGCGCAGGCCCTCGGATCCCACGATGTCCTCCACCTGGGCTGTGGCCCGCTCGGCGTCGCCGGGGTCCGCGGGCAGGAAGCCGATGCCGGTGGCGTACCGGCCGGCGGGGGGCAGCTCATGGTCGACCACGTCGCGCAGGAAGCGGTCCGGTATCTGGATCAGGATGCCGGCGCCGTCGCCGGTGAGGGGGTCAGCTCCCAGCGCCCCCCGGTGCTCCAGGTTGCACAGCGCCTTCACACCGAGGTCCACGACATTGTGCGAGGCCGACCCGCCAATGTCGCACACGAAGCTGACGCCGCAGGCGTCGTGCTCGTGCTGCGGGTCGTAAAGGCCCTGGCGCTGGGCGGGGTCGGCAGCCATCGGTCTCCTCGCGGGAGGCTTGGATTGTTGTGTTCGGCGTCTCTCAGGCGGAACTGGTGTGCCCGAACCGCGGCAAGCACGGCAGCGGGAGGGACGTCATTGGCCCATCACCGCTCGAAACGCGTCAAAGACAACCTACCGAACAATCCCCTCATTCCGTCAAGTCGAGAGGTCGCCGCGGGTTCACCGCCAGCGGTCTTGGGGTCAACGGCGGATGGCGCGGGTTAGGGCCTTGGCCCGGTACACGTGGGGGACGATCGCCAGCAGGATGGGGAGGATCTCCAGGCGGCCGATGATCATCAGCAGGGCCAGCACGAGCCGGGCCGGCTGGCTGAAGGCACTCGCGTAGTTGGCCGTGGGGCCGGCCTCGTTGAGAGCGGGGCCCATGTTGCCCAGCGCCGACACCACCGCGCCCAGCGTGGTCTCAAGATCCCCTCCCAGCGCGGTGATCACCAGCAACCCGGTGATGACCAGCATGAAGTGCAGCAGGAAGAACCCTGCCACCCGCGACACCACGCTCTCGCTGATCGCGTCGCGGCCCAACCGCACCGGTATCACCGACCTAGGGGCCTGTGCATGCCGTATGGAGCGCACCATCACCAGTCCGAGCACCTGCATCCGCATCACCTTGATGCCCCCGGCGGTGGAGCCGGTGCAGCCACCCACCACCATCAGGAACAGCAGCACCAACTGGGCCCCGGCCACCCAGGTGACGTAGTCGCCCGCCGAGCCGGGACCGGTGGCATTGCCGAAGCCGGTGCTGGTTCCCAGCGACACCGCATTGAACACCCCGGCCCGCATCGACGACCCCAGCGACAGGCCGCTCTTGAGCCACAGCAGCGCAACGATGGCCGACGAGCACAGGCCCAGCAGGAACAGATACGAGCGGAACTCGCTGTTGCGATAGTGCGGCAGGGTGCGGGTGGCCACCGCCCTCCAGTGCAGCGAGAAGCTGGTGCCGCCCAGGATCATGAACACGATCACCACGGTCTCCACCGCCACACTGCCGTATTGGCCGATCGAGTCCGGGTGCGGGGAGAACCCGCCGGTCGAGGCGACGGTGAGCGCGTGAGCCACCGCGTCGTACACCGAGGAGAAGCCGTCCGCCGCGAACAGCGCCACCCCCGCGAGGGCGGTGAAGCCGAGGTACACGACCCACAGCCGCCGGGCCGTCTCGCTGACCCTCGGAGTGAGACGGTCCGATGACGTCCCCGGCGCCTCGGCGGTGATCAGCTCCAGGCCGCCGACACCCAGGAAGGGGAGCACCGCCACCGCCAGCACGACCACGCCCATGCCGCCGTACCACTGGGTGAGCTGGCGGTACATCATCAAGCCCCGGCCCGGGGTCTCGAAATCGGCCATCACCGTTGAGCCGGTGCAGGAGAACCCCGAAGCGGACTCGAAGACGCTGTTGACGACCTGCTCGACGAAGCCGGCGCCACCGGTGGCGAACGCTCCGGCCAGAACGTAGGGCACTGCCCCCACACCGGTGGTGAGGATCCAGGTCCAGCCGACGGTGGCGAAGATCTGGCGCTTGCGGATCGGCCCGGGACGGGTGAGGTACCACAGCAGCCCGCCGGCAGTCGCGGCCAGCAGCGTCGATATTGCCAAGGCGGCTGTGTCGCGACCCGTGGTCAGCGCCTCCAGCACCGTGCAGGCCAGCAACCCGACCGACACGGCAGCCAGAGAGATGCCGGTCACGTGCAGCGTGGTGGAAGTGAACTTGCTCCAGTGCGGGCCCTGCCCGAGCCCCACTGCGGAGGGCGTCGGGAACCTATACATCTACATCGTCTACATCGCCGGATCCGGACTCGGCAATGGCTTCGCGGCGGCGCGACAGGTGCTGAATGGAGAAGCGGCCGTGGCGCGCCGCCGTCTTGCCGCGCGCGGCCAGGTCCACGGCCACCAGCAGGATCGGGAGGATCTCGAGGCGGCCGATCACCATCAGCAGCGCCAGCACGAGCCTGGCGGGCTGGCTGAAGGCAACCGCGTAGTTGGACGTGGGACCGGCCTCATTCAGCGCCGGGCCCATGTTCCCCAGCGCCGATACAACCGCTCCCAGCGCAGACTCGAGATCCCCTTCCAGCGCGGTGACCACCAGCAGGCCGCCGAGCACCAGTATGAAGTGCAGCAGGAAGAACCCGGCCACCCGCGACACCACCCCCTCTCTGACAATGTCGCGTCCCAGCCGGATCGGGATCACGGCCCTGGGTGTCTGGGTGTGCTGCACGGAGCGCAGCATGATCAGCCCCAGCACCCGCATCCGCATCACCTTGATGCCGCCCGAGGTCGAGCCCGTGCAGCCGCCCACCACCATCAGGAACAGCAGCACGAGCTGCGCCCCGGCGACCCACGTCACGTAGTCGCCGGGCGAGCCCGGTCCAGTGGCGTTGGACAACCCGGTGCTGGTGCCCAGCGACGCCACGGTGAACACCCCGGCCCGGATCGACGAGCCCAGCGTCAGGCCGGTCTCCAGCCACAGCAGGATCACGATGACGGTCGCGGCCAGGCCCAGCATCATCAGGTACGAGCGGAACTCGCTGTTGCGGTGATACGGCAGGGTGCGGCTGGCCACCGCCCTCCAGTGCAGCGAGAAGCTGGTGCCGCCCAGGATCATGAACACGATCGCCACCGTCTCGACGGCCACGCTGTCGTAGTGCCCGATCGAGTCCGCGTGCGGGGAGAAGCCCCCCGTGGCGGCGACCGTGAACGCGTGGGCCACTGCGTCATAGAGCGAGGAGAAGCCGTCTGCCGCGAGGAATGCCACCGCCGCGCAGATCGTGAAGCCGATGTAGACGGTCCACAGCCGCCTGGCCGTCTCGCTCACCCTGGGGGTGAGACGGTCAGACGATGGCCCCGGCGCCTCGGCCGAGATCAACTCCAGGCCGCCGACTCCGAGGAACGGCAGCACCGCCACCGCCATAACCACGACGCCCATGCCGCCGTACCAATGGGTGAGTTGCCGGTACATCATCAAGCCGCGGCCGGGGGTCTCGAAGTCGGCCAGGACGGTGGAGCCGCTGGCCGAGAAGCCCGACGCCGACTCGAACACGCTGTTGACAACCTGCTCGACGAAGCCCACGCCGGGCGCGGCGAACGTACCTGCCAGAACGAACGGAAGCGCTCCCGCAACGGTGGTGAGGATCCATGTCCATGCGACGGTGGCGAAGACGTGGCGCTTGCGGATCTCACCGGGACGGGTGAGATGCCACAGAAGCCCGCCGGCGGTGCCAGCGAGCAGGGCCGAGACTGTCAACGCGGCTGTGTCGCGCCCGGTTGTCAGCGCCTCCAGCAGCGCGCACGCCAGCATCCCGACCGACACCGCAGCCAGCGCGACGCCGATGACGTGCAGCGTGGTCGAGGCGACCCGACCGCGGCGCAGGCCTCGATCAAGATCCGCAGCGGCGAGGTCCGGGGGTTCAGGCATCGCCGTTCCTGGACTCCGAGCGAGACTGGCGGCGGCGCTCGGCCAACAGCGCCAGGAAGCGGGATTGCCGGATGGCCGCCCTGTACCAACGCAGAACGAGGCCAACGCCTGCCATCAGCGTCGGGATCGACATCCGGCCGCCCATCATCAGCGGTACCAGCGCGAGCCGGCCCGGCCAGTCCAGGTCCCCGAGGCGGCCGAAGGCACCGATCTCACCCACCGCAGGTCCGACCGTGCTGACCGCGCTCACCGAGGCCCACACGCTGCCCAGCAGCGACACGCCCGAGATGCCCAGTAGCAGAGCCCCGACCCCGACTAGCGCCACATAGGCGATCTGATGCCCGCCGAGACGGTCGAGCGTGCGGCGCGAAAGGGTCTCACCGTCGCGCCTGACCAGGACGAGGGCGTAAGGGTCGAGCTGCCGGCGAAGTTCTCCCCCGGCGGAACCCATCAGCAGACGGGCCCGCATGACCTTCATTCCGCCTCCCGGCGAGCCCATCATGGTGCCGATGCCGGCCGCGACGAGCATCACCACCGTGGCCGACGTCCCCCATCCGGTCCAGTCGGCGACCGCGAATCCTGTGGTGCTCATCATCGACACCGCCATGAAGCCGGCCTCGCCCCACCCGATGCCGCGGTGCACGGCCATGGCGGCAGTGGCCACCGCGAGCAGCAGCACGAAGGTCCTGAGCTCCTGGGAGCGCCACAGGGGCCGGAGCCTGCCCCGGGCGATCCACCAGATCACGAAGATTCCCGCGCCGGCCAGAAGCATCCCGGCCGCCGCGACGGCCTGGGTGGCGGCACCATAGCCGGCCAGGGAATCGGCCCGTCCGGTGAACCCGCCGGTGGAGGCCGTGCCCAGCCCGACGACGACAGCCTCGGTCGGCCCGAGGCCGGTGAGCAGGTAGGCGACCACGCAGGCCGCGGTGAAGCCCGAGTACAGCGCCAACACCCGGCGGATCCCGACGGAGGCGGTGGGCACGAGATCCATCCCACGCCGTCCGGTGGTGTAGCCGATGAGCGCGGTGGAGCGCAGTGCCGCGGGCAGGGTCACGACCGCGATCAGTATTGCGATCAGACCGCCAACCCAACTGGTAGCGGCCCTGAACAGCAGCACGGTGCGCGACACCTCGGCGGCGTCGAGGAGGGTGACCGCGGTGGTGGTGAAGCCAGCGGCGGACTCCACGAGAGCGTCGTCGAAGCGGCCCAGCGACCCGGTGCCCGCATAGACGGCCGCGCCGAACAGCACCAGAACCGTCCATAGGAGCCCGATGCCGGCGAACACGCGGCCGGCGGTGGCCCGCTCAGGGGGCACGACCCGCCGTCGAGCGATGGCTGCAAGGGCCGCGCAGACCGCCCCCACGCAAGAGAAGGCGACCGCATCGACGTTGTCGTCGCCGATGCCGGCGAGGCCGCACAGCATGGTCGCCACGCCGAGGACGAGTCCCGCATCGACAACCGAGGCGAGCGCCCAGGAAACGACCCGGACCGGTGCCTGCTCCTTCCCGCCAGCGAGCAGCGGACGAGCACGATTCGGACTGCCCGGACGTCGCCTGCCGATAGCCGGTCGACCCCTCGCGCCGCCTAGACGTCGCACGTCACCAGCTGGTGGACCTCCCGCACTGAGTCCGGATTGGCGAAGACGACCAAGTGGTCGCGTCCCCGCAGCCGGCTCCGACCGCGGGCGATATGGGGCTTGCCGTCGCGCACGATGGCACCGACGAGCACGCCCTTGGACAGCCTCAGGTCCCTCACCAGCGTGCCGTCGGCAGGGCTGTCCGGCGCCACTTCGAGCTCCAGCACTTCGGCATCGGACTGCAGGAAGGTCGCCACCGCGGCCACGTCGCCCCGCACGAAGCGCATGACACCGTCGGCAGTGGCTGTGCGGGGCGACAGCGCCACGTCCACACCGGCAGAGTCCAGCAGCGACAGCAGGGCCAGCTTGTGCACCACCGCGATCGTCTCCGACGCGCCAACCGACTTGGCGTACAGGCAGGCCAAGATGTTCGCCTCGTCCTCGCCGGTCAGAGCGGCCACCGCGTCGAATCGGCCGATGTCGGCCTCCTCGAGGAGGTCGGCGTCGGTGATGTCGCCCTCGAAGACCTGAACGTCGGCGAGATCTTCGGCCAGCTCCAGGGCCCGGGCCGGGTCGCGCTCGACTACCACCACCTCCACGCCCCTCGACACCAGGCGGGCCGCGAGGATCTCCGCGGTGCGGCCACCGCCCAGCAGCAGAACATGGCGAGCCGTGCCGGTGCCCAGACCCAGGAGCCTGGCCACCCGCTGCCGGGCCTGCCGCTTGCACACCACGCGGACCAGGTCGTCCTCCAGCAGCATGTAGTCGGCGCGGGGGATGTAGGTGTTCTCGCCGCGCGAGATCGACCCGACCATGAACTCCCAGTCGGGCTCGTACTCGGCCGCGAGCTCCGACAGGCGCCGGCCCACGATGGGGGCGCCGGCCTCGAGGCGGGCGCCAATCACAATGGCCTCCCCGTGGGCCATCACCGCGATCTCCGACGCCCCCGGGTAGTCGAGAAGGTCCAGGATCCGCTCCGCGGTCTGGTGGTCGGGATCGATCACCAGGTCGGCGCCGAACGTCTGCCTGAGCTCGGCCGAGGCCCTGCTCCGCAATTCCTCGGCCTCGATGCGCACGATCGTGCGGGGCACACCGGCCTGTTTGGCCACCAGAGACGCCACCAAGTTCACCTCGTCGTTGCTGGTGACGGCCACGACCAGCTCGCAGCTGTCGAGGCCAGCGTCGGATAGCACGCTGGGGTGGGTGCCGCTGCCCTCCACGGTGAGCACGTCCAACTCGGACCCGAGCTGGCGGAGGCGATCGGCATCGATGTCAACCACCGCGACGTTGTGGCGCTCGCGGCTGAGGCGGGCGGCGACGTAGGATCCGACCTCGCCCGCCCCCACGACTATGACATGCACGGCTATTTTCTAGCGCCTCAGGCCCCAACACGGCGCGATCAGGCGAGCAATCCGCCCTCGGCAATGACAACATCGGCGTCGGTGACGACTGCATCCAGCGGAACGTCCCAGCTCTCTCGGGGGACTTGGGCAACCTGCTGGAACGCGTAGGCGACCCCGATGGACGCAGGCCGGTCTGCGCCGGTGCCCGAGGGCAGCGACGCCAGTGCCCGGTCATAGAACCCTCCGCCCTGGCCGAGGCGGTGACAGTGCCCGTCGAAAGCAGTCAGGGGTACCAGCACCGCATCGTGATCGGCGAGGGCCGTCACCTCGCCGTCGACCGGCTCGGGGATTCCGAAGGATCCCCGCGCGAACGACTGGCCTTCACGCCAGGCCACGAACTCCAGATCGTCGCCGACGACGCGGGGAAGCGTGAAGATCTCCCGCTGCTCACCCTCCAAGAGCGCCTCCAGGGGGATCTCCCCCCTCACCGCCCGGTAGGCGGCCACGCGCCGCGCCTCGGCTATCGCTGGCAACGACGCCAGCCGTCGCGCCGCTGCCGTCCCGGCTTCGGCAATCTCCGCCGGGTCCAATCCGGCCCGCCTGGCCCTCATGTCGGCCCGGAGTCGAGCCTTGGCGTCCGACACCGGCCGCATCGCCCGAGCCTTGGCCTCCGACGCCGGCCGCATCGACCAACCCTCTGCGTGTGACGCCGACGGCATCGCCCAAGAGTAGGCTCATGCGCCGTCCCAACCTCCACCAGAGGGAGCAGACCCTTGCAAGCCATCCCCTACCTCGCGTTGGTGTCTGCCCTGGCGGCCCTCGTGCTCGCGGCCTTCTACTACAAGAACGTGGCGGCAGCATCGCCCGGCAACGAGCGCATGGTGGCGCTGATGAACCAGATCCAGGCCGGCGCCCGGGCCTTCCTGCGCCAGGAGTACACCTGGGTCGCCGGCTTCGTCGTGGTCATGGCCGTCCTCATTCCTGTCATTACCGGCGTGGCCTTGTCGTTCGTGAGCTACCTGCTCGGCGCGGTCCTGTCCGCCGGCGCGGGCTACGTGGGCATGACCGTGGCCACCATGGCCAACGCCCGCACCACGAACGCGGCAATCGAGGGCCCGTCCAAGGCGCTGCCGCTCGCGTTCCGGGGGGGCGCGGTGATGGGCTTCGCCGTGGCAGGACTGGCGCTGCTGGGCCTGACGCTGTGCTACCTGGTGTTCGTGGTGTGGCTGAAGTCCGACAACGCCTTCGAGATCTTCACCGCCTTCGGCCTCGGCGCCAGCTCCATCGCCCTGTTCTCCCGGGTGGGCGGGGGCATCTTCACCAAGGCCGCCGACGTGGGCGCCGACCTGGTGGGCAAGGTGGAGGCGGGCATCCCCGAGGACGACCCTCGCAACCCGGCCACCATCGCCGACAATGTGGGCGACAACGTCGGCGACGTGGCCGGCATGGGCGCCGACCTGTTCGAGAGCTACTCGGGCTCGATCATCGCCCCGGTGGTCCTCACCGCCTTCACCTTCGGCCTGACCGCCGACACGTTGGGTCCGGAAGGGAACATCCAACTGCTGGTCTTTCCGATGGCGGTGGCCTTCGTCGGCATGATCGCGGCCATCATCGGCTCGTTCGCGGTGCGCGGCGGCGCCAGCACCGACGTGAAGGCCCTCTCCAAGCAACTCCACATGGGCACCAACGTGGCCATGGGCCTCACCGTGATCGGAACGCTGATCATGGGTCGGATCTTCTTCGGTGACGACTCAGTCCTGTTCGACAACGGGAGCTTCGAGGCATGGTACGGGCTGCCGCTGTCCGTGATCGGCGGGCTGGCCGCGGGCTGGGGCATCGGCAAGGTGGCCGAGATCTGGACCAGCGACCACTACCCGCCTGTGCGGCGCATCGCCGCACAGGCCGAGACCGGCCCGGCCACCACGGTGCTGTCGGGGGTGTCGGCCGGAATGATGTCGGTGGCCGCCTCGGTCGGGCTGATCACCCTCGGCGTGCTGGTCGCCTACTGGGGCGGCCAGCAGACCCTCGGTGACCACAGCGCCTTCGGCGGGGTCTACGGCATTGCGGTGGCCGCGGTGGGGATGCTGGCCACCACCGGCATGGTGGTGTCGGTCGACGCCTACGGTCCCATCGCCGACAACGCCGGCGGCATAGCCGAGATGGCGGATCTCGATCCGAGCGTGCGGGAGGTCACCGACGCCCTCGACTCGCTGGGCAACACCACCGCCGCGGTGGCCAAGGGCTTCGCCGTCGGCTCGGCCGCCCTGACTGCGCTGGCGCTGTTCAAGTCATTCGAGGTGGCGCTGGCCAATGCGGCCGACGCCGAGGGCAAGGTCTTCGCGCTGAACCTCGACATCGGCGCCGTCGACGTGTTCATCGGCCTGTTCCTCGGGGCCATGGTGCCGTTCCTGTTCGCGGCGCTCACCATCGACGCCGTGGGCCGGGCCGCCAACAAGATGATCGAGGAGGTGCGCCGGCAGTTC
>JAKZWH010000363.1:0-4065 GCA_047515615.1 Acidimicrobiales bacterium
CGGGACTCAGCCGGGCGCCAGGCGCTGCGGTTGGCGCTGCAGACACGCGAGCAGCACATCCGCCGCGAGAAGGCGACCTCCAACATCTGCACCTCGCAGGTGCTGCTGGCCGTGATGGCGTCGATGTACGCCATACACCACGGGCCCGAGGGGCTCGCCAGGATCGCGCTGCGGGTCAACCGCGTGGCCGCCATCCTGGCCGAGGGGCTGCGGGAGAACGGCGTCGAGATCGTCCACGACGAGTTCTTCGACACGGTGTGCATCCGGGTGCCCGGCCGCGCCGACAAGGTCATCGCAGTAGCCCTGGCCGGGGGTGTGAACCTGCGCCGGGTCGACGCCAACACCGTGGCAGCCAGCGTGGACGAGGCCACCGCGGCCGCCGATCTGGAGGCGGTGTGGAGAGCGTTCGGCTTCGACGCCGACTTCCGCATCCTGGACCGGATGGTTCGAGACCCGAGGCCGGCCGACTACCGGCGCACCACTGCGGTGCTGTCGCACCCGATCTTCTCGGCCTTCCGCAGCGAGACCGAGCTGGTGCGATACATGCGCCGCCTCGTCAACCGCGACATCGCTCTGGACCGCTCGATGATCCCGCTGGGCTCGTGCACGATGAAGCTCAACGCGGCCATCGAGATGGAGCCGGTGAGCTGGCCGGAGCTGGCCGACATCCACCCGTTCGCACCCCTGGAGCAGACTGTCGGCTACCAGCTCCTGATCGACCAGCTCGAGCACTGGCTGGCCGAGATCACCGGCTACGCCGCGGTGTCGCTGCAGCCCAACAGCGGCGCGCAGGGCGAGCTGGCCGGGCTGCTGTCCATCCGGGCCTACCACCGAAGCCGCGGTGACACCGGCCGCGACGTCTGCCTCATCCCGTCGTCGGCCCACGGCACCAACGCGGCCAGCGCGGTCATGGCCGGGATGCGGGTGGTGGTCGTCGACTGCGACGACATGGGCAACGTCGATGTGGACGACCTCAAGCGCAAGGCGGTCGACCACAGCGACACCCTGGCCGCCCTGATGATCACCTACCCGTCCACCCACGGCGTGTTCGAGACCGCGGTGCGCCACATCTGCGACGTGGTCCACGAGCACGGCGGGCAGGTCTACCTCGACGGCGCCAACCTCAATGCCATGGTGGGCCTGGCCCGGCCGGGCCTGTTCGGTGCCGACGTGGGCCACATCAACCTGCACAAGACGTTCTGCATCCCCCACGGCGGCGGCGGGCCCGGTATCGGCCCCATCGGTGTGGTCGAGCATCTGATCCCGTTCCTGCCCAACCATCCCCTCGCGCCGGTGGCCGGGCCGCCGACGGGCCCGGGCCCGATCGCAGCCGCGCCCTGGGGCTCGGCGGGGATCCTGCCCATCCCGTGGATGTACATACACATGATGGGCTCCGAGGGCCTGCGCCGGGCCACCGAGGTGGCCATCCTCAACGCCAACTACGTGGCGGCCAGGCTCAGCGAGGCCTACCCGATCCTCTACGCCGGCGCGGAGGGGTTCGTGGCCCACGAGTGCATCATCGACACCCGCGTGCTGCGCGACTCGTGCGGGATCACCGTGGACGACATCGCCAAACGGCTGATCGACTACGGCTTCCATGCCCCCACCATGAGCTTCCCGGTGGCGGGGACGCTGATGATCGAGCCCACCGAGTCGGAGGGCAAGGCGGAGCTGGACCGGTTCTGCGATGCCATGCTGGCCATCGCGGAGGAGGCGCAGCGGGTGGGCCGCGGCGAGTGGCCCGCCGACGACAACCCGCTGGTCAACGCCCCCCACACCTGCGAGGACGTGACCGCGGACGTCTGGACCCACCCCTACAGCCGCACCGTGGCCGCCTACCCGGAGGCCTATGAGCGCGCCAGCAAGTACTGGTCGCCGGTGGGCCGCATCGACGGGGCCTACGGCGACCGCAACATCATGTGCTCGTGCCCGCCGATAGAGGACTTCGCCGAGGTCCTCGACGGCTGACGCTCCGACCTGAGGCCGCCTCTGGCTCCGCCCGGGGGAATCTCGGGTGGATTGTGTGCCGCATACGCACAATACCGGTACCTAGATTCTGACGAGAACGCTGGCGAGACCGCCGCAACCCGAGGGAGAACGCCCATGCCCGACGCCCTGATCGAACGCGACGGCCACGTGATGATCGTCACCATGAACCGGCCCGGGCGCATGAACGCCATCAGCGGGCCGATGCTCATCCGCATGTACGACGCCTACGAGGAGGCCTCCGCCGATCCGGACGTGCGCTGCATCGTGGTGACCGGCGCGGGCGGCAACTTCTGCTCGGGAGCGGACCTGCGGGCCATGGCCGGCGACGCCGCCAACAGCGATCCCCTCGACACCAGGGCTCGCATGGCGCAGGACCCCGACATCGTCTACAAGGCCCTGTTCCGCCACTACCGCCCGACCAAGCCCATCGTGGCTGCGGTGGAGGGAGTGGCCATCGCGGGCGGCACCGAGATCCTGCAGGCCATGGAGATCAGGGTGGCCGGCGAGTCGGCCCGCTTCGGGGTCAGCGAGGCCCGGTGGTCGCTTTACCCGATGGCGGGCTCCGCGGCGCGCCTGCCCCGCCAGATCCCCTACACCCATGCGGCGGAGATCCTGCTCACCGGCAAGCATCTGAGCGCGGCCGAGGCCCTCCAGATCGGCCTGATCGGCCATGTGGTGCCCGACGGCCAGGCCCTGGACAAGGCTCTGGAGCTTGCCGGGGTGGTGGCGGCCAACGGTCCTCTGGCCACCGCGGCCATCACCCGCACGCTGCACGAGTGCGACGGCATGGAGCTCGACGACGCCCTGCGCCACGAGTGGGACTATGGGCAGGCGGTGTTCCGCTCCAACGACGCCAAGGAGGGCCCTAGGGCCTTCGCCGAGAAGCGGCCCCCGAACTTCACCGGCACCTGACCGCGCCGCGGAGCCGGGGCCGGCGCCAGCCGGCGCTAGGGTGCCGCGCTCGATGCGTAGCTTCGACCTGTTGATCATCGGGGCGGGCTCGGGCAATTCGGTGATCGGGCCCGAGCACGGCGACTGGAACATCGCTATCGCCGAGCACGGCCTCTTCGGCGGCACCTGCCTCAACGTGGGCTGCATCCCCTCCAAGATGTTCGTGTACGCCGCCGAGGTGGCCGCGCTGGCGGCCGACTCCGAGCGCCTGGGCGTTCACACCCGCTTCGACGGCGCCGACTGGCCCGCGGTTCGCGACCGGATCTTCGGTCGGATCGACCCCCTCGCCGAGAGCGGGCTCACCTACCGGCAGGGGTTGCCCAACGTGACCGTCTACACCGACACGGCCCGTTTCGTCGGCCCCCGCACGGCGGCGGTGGGAGACGAGACCATCACCGCGGATCGGATCGTGGTCGCGGCCGGAGCCCGGCCCGCCGTTCCCGACGTGGATGGCCTGGCCGGCTGCGGGTACCACACCTCCGACACGATCATGCGGCTCGACGCCCTCCCCGAGCGCCTGCTGGTGCTCGGAGGGGGCTACATCGCGGCCGAGCTGGGCTCGGTCATGGGCGCCTTCGGCTCGCAGGTGACCTTCGTGCTGCGGGGCGGCACCTTCCTGCGCCGGGAGGACGACGAGATCCGCAGCCGCTTCACCGAGGCTTGCCGCCGCCGCTTCGACGTGCGCCTCAACACGCGGGTGCTGGCTGCCCGCCGGGAGGGCTCGGAGGTGGTGTTGGACGTCCAGGGCACCGACGGCGACCGGACCGAGCTGCGAGCAGACGAGCTGCTGGTGGCCACCGGCCGGATTCCCAACGGCGACCGGCTGGAGGTGGCCGCCGGAGGAATCGCCACCGACCGCGCCGGCTATGTGGTCACCGACGACCAGCTGCGGACCAGCGCCGATGGCGTGTGGGCGCTGGGCGACGTCACCAACCCGGTGCAGCTCAAGCACGTGGCCAACCACGAGGCCCGGGTGCTGCGCCACAACCTGTCCCATCCCGACGACCCGGCCCGCGTCGACCACCGCTTCATCCCCCACGCCGTGTTCGGCCATCCCCAGGTGGCCAGCGTCGGCCTCACCGAGCGGGAGTGCCGTGAGCGCGGCCTCCCCCACCGGAGCCATGT
>JAKZWH010000364.1:0-2689 GCA_047515615.1 Acidimicrobiales bacterium
GGTGCGGGGCGGCCGGGTGAGGGATCTGCCCGGCGTGCGCTACAAGGTCGTGCGCGGGACCCTCGACACCGCGGGGGTGCGCGAGCGCCGCAAGGCCCGCAGCCGCTACGGGGTCAAGAAGGAGTCCTGACGTGCCGCGCATGGTTCGTAGGCGCTTGGGCGCGGGCAGGAGGGCCTGACATGCCGCGCAAGGGACCCGTGTCGCGCCGCGAGCTTGAGCCTGATCCCATCTACCGCTCGCTGATGGTGACGCAGGTGATCAACAAGGTGCTGCAGCGGGGCAAGCGCACCCGGGCCGAGCGGATCGTGTACGACGCGCTGGCCATCGTTGAGAAAAAGACGGGCGCGGAGCCGGTCTCGACGCTCAAGCGCGCCGTAGACAACGTCCGTCCCCAGCTCGAGGTGCGCAGCCGGCGCGTGGGCGGCGCCACCTACCAGGTGCCGGTAGAGGTCAGGCCCCGACGGGCCACCACCCTCGCAGTCCGCTGGATCGTCTCGTACGCCCGGGGCCGCCGGGAGCACACCATGGCGGAGCGGCTGGCCAACGAGATGCTGGACGCGGGCAACGGCATCGGCGCGTCGGTGAAACGGCGCGAGGACCTGCAGAAGATGGCCGAGTCGAACAAGGCCTTCGCGCACTACCGCTGGTAGACGCGCCGTCTCAATCCGAGCCATGGCTGACGTGCGATACCCCCTGTCCAAGACCCGCAACATCGGGATCATGGCCCACATCGACGCGGGCAAGACCACCACCACCGAGCGGATTCTCTACTACACGGGGCGCAACTACAAGATCGGCGAGGTCCACGACGGCGCAGCCACCATGGACTGGATGGCCCAGGAGCAGGAGCGGGGCATAACCATCACCTCGGCTGCGACCCACTGCATCTGGCGCGACCACCGCATCAACATCATCGACACCCCGGGCCACGTCGACTTCACCGTCGAGGTGGAGCGCTCGCTGAGGGTGCTCGACGGCGCGGTGGCGGTGTTCGACGGCGTGGCCGGCGTTGAGCCCCAGACCGAGACCGTGTGGCGCCAGGCCGACCGCTACGGCGTGCCCCGACTGTGCTTCGTCAACAAGATGGACCGCACCGGCGCCGACTTCCACGTCGTGCTCGACTCGATCCGCGAGCGCCTGACCGAGCGCGTCGCGGTGGTGCAGTTGCCGGTCGGCGCCGAGTCCGACTACCGGGGCGTGGTGGATCTGGTGCGGATGAAGGCTCGCATCTGGTCCGGTGCCGACCTCGGCGTGACCTGGACCGAGACCGACGTCCCCGACGAGATGGCCGAGGAGGCGGAGCTGTACCGCCACGACCTCCTGGAGACCCTGTCGGACTACGACGAGGGCCTGCTCGAGAAGCTCCTCGAGGACGAGGAGATCAGCCCCGAAGAGATCACCGCCGCCATCCGGGCCGGTACCATCGGCGGCGGCTTGGTGCCGGTCCTGAACGGCTCTGCCTTCAAGAACAAGGGGGTACAGGCCCTGCTTGACGCGGTGGTCGACTACCTGCCGTCGCCCAGCGATTTGCCCGCGGTGACCGGTACCGAGCCCCGCTCGGGCGTCGAGGTCACCCGCTCTGCCAGCGACTCCGAGCCGCTGGCCGCGCTGGCCTTCAAGATCGCCTCCGACCCCCATGTCGGCAAGCTCACCTACTTCCGGGTCTACAGCGGCACGCTCAGCAAGGGGGCGCGGGTGCTCAACGCCCGCACCGGCCGCAGCGAGCGGATAGGCCGCATCCTGGAGATGCACGCCAACGACCGGGTCGATCTCGACTCGGTGGCCGCGGGCGACATCGCGGCCGCGATCGGCTTCAAGGACTGCCGCACCGGCGACACGCTGTGCGACCCCGCCCACGCCATAGCGCTCGAGAACCTCAGCTTCCCCGACCCCGTGATCGACGTGGCCGTGGAGCCGAAGTCCAAGGCCGATCAAGACAAGATGTCCAAGGCTCTGACGGCCCTGTCGGAGGAGGATCCCACCTTCAGGGTGCGCACCGACGCCGAGACCGCCCAGACCATCATTGCCGGCATGGGCGAACTCCACCTCGAAGTGCTGGTGGATCGCATGCTGCGAGAGTTCAACGTCCAGGCCAACGTGGGCAAGCCCCAGGTCGCCTATCGCGAGACGCTGTCCGCGGCGGTGGCCGGCCACACCTTCGTGCACAAGAAGCAGACCGGCGGGTCGGGCCAGTTCGCGGTGATCACCGCCACGATCGAGCCCAACCCGGGCGGCGAATACACCTTCGAGAGCACTATCCGCGCCGGTGCCATTCCCCGCGAGTACATCAAGCCGGTCGACGACGGCATCCGCGAGGCGATGAGCAACGGAGTGCTGGCCGGCTTCCCGACGGTCGGCGTGAAGGTCACGCTCACCGACGGCCGCACCCACGACGTGGACTCCTCGGAGATGGCCTTCAAGATCGCCGGCGGCGGCTGGTTCCGCCAGGTGGCGCCCAAGGCGAGGCCCGTGCTGCTCGAGCCGGTGATGTCGGTGGAGATCGTCACTCCCGACGACTACCTCGGCGACGTCGTCGGCGACCTCAATTCCCGCCGCGGCCAGGTGCGCGGCTCCGAGCGGCGGGGCAGCAACCAGGTGATCAGCGCGCAGGTGCCGCTTGCCGAGATGTTCGGATACAGTACCGACCTTCGGTCACGCACGCAGGGGCGAGCGACGTACACGATGCAG
>JAKZWH010000365.1:0-3889 GCA_047515615.1 Acidimicrobiales bacterium
CTGGTGCAGCGTGCCCCCGCCGTGCACGTTGAGCACCTGCACTCCCCGGCAGATCCCGAGCACCGGCATCCCGGCATCGGCCGCCCCGTCGAGCAGGGCCAGCTCGTAGGCGTCGCGGGCCGGTTCGGGAGTGAACAGGTCGGTGCTCGGCGTCTGCCCGTAGCGGGCGGGGTCGATGTCGGCGCCGCCGCTCAGCAGCAGACCGTCGAGGCGGCCCATGTAGTCGCCGGGGTCGGCGCTGCTGGGCAGGAACACGGGCAGGCCGCCGGCGGCGAGCACGCCCCGGGCGTAGTCGCAGAAGTACAGGTCCACCTGCAGCTCGCGCAGGATCTCGGGCTTGACGTTGATCTGGTCGCCGGTCTTGGTCCGACCCGAGATGCCGATCAGCGGTGCGCTGGCCATGGGCGAGAGTGTACGTTCCCCCCCGTGCCCGAGCCCTCTGCCTCCGACGCCGCAGGTGCAGCCATGGACATGGACGGTCCGCTGGCCTGGCGTGAGCGGGGACGGGGTGCTCCGGTGGTGTTCCTGCACGGGCTGGGTGGCTCCCGCACGTCGTGGGAGCCGCAACTGGCCGGCCTGAGCGCCGGGTTCCGCTGCATCGCCTGGGACATGCCCGGCTACGGCGCCTCGGCCCCCATACAGCCTCTGACCTTCGCCGGCATCGCCGACGCGGTGGCCCGTCTGCTCGACAAGGCCGGTGTCGACCGGGCCCATCTCGTGGGCGAGTCTTTCGGCGGCATGCACGCCCTGCACGCCGCCCTGCGCTACCCCGACCGGATCAGCCGTCTCGTGCTGGCCAACACCAGCCCCGCCTTCGGCGCCGACGGCACCGACGCCGACGCCTGGCGCCGCCCTCGCCTGGCTCCGCTGGACGCAGGACTCACCCCGGCCGACATCGCCGCAGATGTCCTGACCTCCATCGCAGGTCCCGGCTTGGGTGCGGACATGCTCGCCATGCGGGTTGCCGGATTCGCCCGTGTCCCGGCGGCGGGACTACGGGCCGCCATCGAGTGTCTGCCCTCCCACGACGTGCGCGACCTGCTCGGCGACATCACCGCCCCCGCGCTAGTCATCGCAGGCGAGCTCGACGCCGAGACGCCGGTCGCCTACTCCCGGTTGCTGTTCCGGGGACTGCCCGATGCGGAGCTGGTTGTGCTTGACGGAGTGGGGCACCTGGCCGTCTCGGAGGTTCCGCAGACCTTCAACCGCCTTGTGCGAGACTTCCTCGGTCGCCGCCAAATGGCGGGGCCCTCCGGGCAAGTCTGGGCAGATCCGGGTTACTTCGGGTTGCATCATGGCGCAATCGACATCTGTAGCGAGTGAGTGATCGGCGCGTGGGAGTAGCGACAGACATCCTCACGCCGGAGCGAGCCGAGCTGGTGGAGCGCATAGCGGCTCTCGGGCCGCGCTTTGCACAGCGGGCCGAGGCCCACGACCGCCACGCCACCTTCCCCACCCAGAACTGGGCCGACCTGCGAGACGCCGGACTGCTCGGGCTTTGCATCCCCGTCGGCGACGGCGGGCTCGGCGGCGACTTCGTGGCCTACGCCCTGGTGGCCGAGGAACTCGGCCGCCACTGCGCCACCACCGCGCTCACCTTCAATATGCACACCGCGACCACCATCCTTGTGGGCCAGATCGCCGACGACTTGGATCTCACTGCAGCCGAGCGGTCGTTGCTGGCCGAGCGTCGCGCTGAGCTGCGTCGCAGCATCATCGAGGACGGCACGATCCACAGCCAGCCCTTCTCGGAGGGCGTGGCCGCCGGCGCCACCGCCGGCTACTCCACCCGGGCCGTACCCGTCGAGGGCGCTAGCGGCGGATACCGGGTGACGGGACGCAAGATCTTCGCCTCCCTGTCGGGGGCGGCGAACATCCACAACGTGGTCTGCCTGGCGCCCGGAGATGAGCGGATCCGCTTCATGGGCGTGCCCGCCGACGCGACCGGCGCGACCATCGAAGGGGAGTGGGATCCCCTCGGTATGAGGGGCACGGACTCTCGCACTCTGGTGCTCGACAACGCCGTGGTGCCCGCCGAGAACGAGTGGCTGCCGCCGGGTGCGTTCGACCAGGCTGCGGCCCGCTGGCCCTATTTCTACATGACGCTGTCGTTCGCCTACCTGGGACTCATGCGGGGGATACTCGACGCCACGGCCGCTTACCTGCGCGGCGACGGTGGCGGGGGCCCGGCCCGGCGGGACCACCCGATCAAGCAGCAGGGCTGGGCCCAGATGAACCTGACCTACGATCGGGCCCAGTCGCTCACCTACCGGGTGCTGGGCGAGTGCGGGATCGATCCCAGTGCCGAGCAGGTACGGCGGGCCTGGTCTTCGGTGGTCACCGTCATGGAGGGAGCGCCCGCGGTGGCGTCTGAGGCCCTGCGGGTATGCGGGGGCCGGAGCATGCTGCGCCCGTCGTTCCTGGAGCGGGCCTACCGCGATGCCCGCTGCGGCGCGGCCATGCTGCCCTGGAGCGTCGAGGTGTGCCTGGACCGCCTGGGCCGCACCGGCCTGTACCCCGAACACGACGAAGCACCCGTGTGAGCGGTCGCCGGTCGGGCGACGGGCCCGGTGTGACCCCGACCGCGGTGCGGACTACCTTTCGGGGCCAAACGTTCAGCGTTCCAACTCGATTTCGGGAGCTGCCATGACCGACTGGGACCGCGTCCGGGTGCTGTGGCCCGACCACCTCGGGCTGGCGCGCGGCAAGTACGTGTCGGCGCGGCTGGCCCACAAGGGCACCAGCCACTGCGTGTGCGTGTTCGCGCTCGGCTACGACCGCAGCATGGTGCCAGCGCCCGGCGCCTACCTGCTCGACGGACTGCCCGACACCCAGATCACCTTCGACACCGACGACATCCGCCAGGGTTGGGACGACGACGCCACCGGTGTCGTCATCGGCGACCTGTCCATGCGCGGGGAGTCCCTGCCGGTTTCGCCGCGTGAGGCGCTGCGCCGGGCGGTGGCCGACTGGGAGGCCCTCGGCTACGCCCCCAAGGTCGGAATCGAGCTCGAGGCCTACGTGTTCAGCGGCGGTCTGGACAGTCCCCGGCCCTACGACACGCCCGGCGCCATGGTCTACGGGACCGGCGTGGCAACCGACCCCGCCGGGGTGATCACTGCGCTGGTGCGCCGGGCCGAGGCCTCGGGCATAGCCATGGAGTCGGTAAACGCCGAGTACGACGAGGGCCAGTTTGAGCTCACCCTCGAGTACGGCGACGCCATGGGGGCCGCCGACGATGCGTTCCTGTTCCGGCTGCTGGCCCGTGAGACGGTGCTGACCGCGACCGACCGCTCCGGCCGGCCCCTCGGCCTGGACCTCACCTTCCTGGGCAAGCCCTTCCCCGGCGTATCGGGCAGCGGTGTGCATGTGAACCTCTCGCTGGCCGACGCGCAGGGTCAGAACGCCCTCTCGGACGCGGGCGGCGCCCACGGCATGTCCGACCTGGCCCGAGGCGCCATGGCGGGCCTAATCCACCACCATGTGGGCATGACGGCGCTGGCCGCGCCCACCGTCAACGCCTACCGGCGCTTGCGTCACGGCGAGCTCAACGGCTACTGGGCCAACTGGGGCGTGGAGCACCGCTGCGCCGGCAACCGCGTGCCCCGTGGCCCCGGCTCTCACATGCGCATCGAGAGCCGAATCGGCGACGGCGCCGCCAACGTCCACACCCTGGTGGCCACCGTGCTGCAGGCGGCCCGCCTCGGCGTCGTCGACGGGCTGGAATGCCCCGATCCGGTGACCACCTACGGCTTCGACGAGGTCAACACCGACGTCCACAGCGCCCACAGCCTGAGAGCGGCCCTCGACGACATGGAAGCCGACGAGGCCCTCTGCCAGGCGGTCGGCTCGGAGCTGTGCAGCAACTTCGTGTTCAACAAGCGCGCCG
>JAKZWH010000366.1:0-3123 GCA_047515615.1 Acidimicrobiales bacterium
GTGCCGTTCAACCCGGCCGCGCTGATGGCCAAGCGGGCCGCCCTGATCGGCACCACCCTGCGGGCCCGTCCCATCGAGGAGAAGATCGCGGTCACCCAGCAATTCGCGGCCGAGATGCTGCCCCATGCAGCCACGGGCGCCCTCGCCCCGGTGATCGACAGCCGTTTCGCGCTCGAAGAGGCGCCCGCCGCCCACGAGCGCATGGAGGCCAACCTCAACGCGGGGAAGATCGTCCTCGACGTCGCCCCGGCCTAGCCGCTACACCGGCAATCCTCGCGCTTTCCGGCGATGAACGGCGCTTCGATATACGCCGCTTCTCGCGAAGATTGGCAGCGGGTCCGCTAGCGGTCGGACCTCGCCACGTAGTCGCGCCGCTCGGCGCCCACGTAGACCTGGCGCGGCCGGTATATCCGGGAGTTCTGCTCGATCATCTCGTTCCAGTGGGCCAGCCACCCGGGGGTGCGGCCAATGGCGAACAGCACGGTGAACATATTCGTGGGGAAGCCCAGCGACTGGTAGATGAGGCCCGAGTAGAAGTCCACGTTCGGGTACAGGCGCCGGCTAACGAAGTAGTCGTCGGCCAGCGCGACCTCCTCGAGCTTGAGGGCGATGTCGAGCAGCGGGTTCTTGCCGATCACCGCGAACACGTCGTGGGCCGCCTCCTTGATGATGACCGCCCTCGGGTCGAAGTTCTTGTACACGCGGTGCCCGAACCCCATCAGCCGGTGCTCGCCCCGCTTCGCGCTGGCGATGAAGCTGTCGACCTCGTCGAAGGTGCCGATCTGAGTCAGCATGTTGATCACGGCCTCGTTGGCGCCTCCGTGCAGCGGCCCGTAGAGGGCGGCGCAGCCGGCCGCGATGGAGGTGTAGGGGTCGGCGTGGCTCGACCCGACGACGCGGGCCGCGGTGGTGGAGCAGTTCTGGCCGTGGTCGGCGTGGAGGATGAACAGCACCCGCATGGCCCGCACCAGGGCCTCATCGGGCTCGTAGTCGCCGCCGACGTCGAACATCATCTTCAGAAAGCGCGTCGGGTAGTCGTGGGCGTTGTCGGGGAAGATGAACGGAAGGCCCCGCGAGAACCGGTAGGCCGCCGCGGCCAGCGTGGGCATCTTGGCGATCAGACGGACGATCTGCGCCCTGCGATTGTCGGGGTCGAAGATGTCCTTGGCCTCGGGATAGAAGGTGGACAGGCCGGCCACGCCCGAGGTGAGCAGCCCCATCGGGTGGGCGTCGTAGTGGAAGGCGTCGAAGATGCGCTTGCGGAAGTTCTCGTGGATGAACGTGTGCCGGGTTAGCTGGTGTACCCACTCGTCGCGCTCTGCCTGCGTTGGCAGCTCCCCGTAGATGAGGAGGTAGGCGACCTCCGGGAACGTGCTGTGCTCGGCCAGCTGCTCAATGGGGTAGCCGCGGTAGCGCAGGATGCCCGCTTCGCCGTCGATCTGGGCCACCGCGCTGGAGGTGGCCGCGGTGGTGGCCAGCCCCGGATCGTGGAACCAGATGCCGGGAAGGAGCTTGCGCCAGGCCGCAGAGTCGACGCCGTCGGCGACGATCGGGATCTCGATGCTGCTACCCGACCGGTTGTCGGTGATGGTGATGCTCTCAGTCACGCGACTCACCCCGTTCTCGCCGCGGCGGTGGTCGTGATGGTCCCCGTCACGCGACTCACCCCGTTCTCGCAGCGGCGGTGGTCGTGATGGTCCCCGTCATCGAACATCACACTACAGCGGGCCGTATACAGCGGGGCGCTTTACAGCGGGGCGTATATATCGGGGCTTTTGCAGCAGGGCGAATACATCGGGGCTTTTGCAGCGGGGCGTTATATCGGGGCGTTCACAGCAGGGCTCTTGCAGAAAGGCACCTCTAGCGGGGCGTGTGCAGGGGGACACTGCGGCGGGGCGTCTACAGCGGGGCGTTGTCGTGGCGTCGTCGGGGCAGGCGCTCCCGCTTGGAGTCGAGCATCTCCAGCGCGGCGCAGATCTCCCGCCGCGTCTCCGCCGGCTCGATCACCGAGTCGATGGCGCCGCGCTCCGCGGCGGCGTACGGGTTCAGGAGGCGCTGCTCGTAGGCCGCCTCCATCTCGGCCCGCTCGGCCGCGCTGGCCGACCGGTGCAGGATCTCCACCGCCCCCTTGGCTCCCATCACCGCGATCTCGGCCGTGGGCCAGGCCAGGGCCACGTCGTTGCCCATGGGCTTGGAGTCCATCACGATGTACGCGCCGCCGTAGGACTTGCGCAGCGTGACATTCACTCGGGGGACCGTGGCCCGGGCGTAGGCGAACGCCATCTGGGCTCCGTAGCGGATCATTCCCCGCCACTCCAGGTCCTTGCCGGGGTAGAAGCCGGACGTGTCGACGAAGGTCACCAGCGGAAGGTTGAACGCGTCGCAGAACGCCACGAAGCGGGCGCCCTTGCGGGCGGCGGTGATGTCGAGCGTCCCGGCCAGCGACTGGGGCTGGTTGGCCACGATCCCGACGGGCCGCCCCCCGAAGGAGGCGAACGCGGTCACCAGGTTGGTGCCCCAGTAGGCGTGCGGCTCCAGCAGCACGCCGTAGTCGGCGACCGCGGCCAGCACGTCGCGCACGTCGTAGGGTTCCCCCGACTCGGCCGGCAGCACCTCGAAGGCCTCGGGCACAGCCCGGTCGGCTGGATCGGTGCACACCCGGGCGGGCGGGTCGGAGTCGTTGCTGTCGGGGAGGTAGCCGAGCAGCTCGGTCGCCATCTCGTCGGCCTCGGACCTGTCGGCGGCCAGGAAGCTGGCCACGCCCGAGCTGACGGCATGGGTCTTGGCGCCGCCCAGCTCGTCGCGGTCTACGGGCATCCCGGTGAAGTGCTCCACCATCTGGGGCCCTACCACGAAGGCATAGGCGTCGGCGGTCATCACCACGAAGTCGGCCAGGCCCAGCAGCAGGGCCGGGCCCGAGACGTTGGGTCCGGCCGCGATCACGATCACCGGCACGACTCCCGAGCAGCGAGCCAGCTCCGCGGCCGCGGTGCCCCAACCGTGGAGGGCGGCGACCCCGGCGTTGAGGTCGGCGCCGGAGGATGCCAGCCTCAGCACCACCGGAAGCCGCTGCGTGCGGGCCAGGCAGGCCGCGGCGGCCATGCTCTGGCCGTCGGCGGGCGT
>JAKZWH010000367.1:0-5126 GCA_047515615.1 Acidimicrobiales bacterium
GTCGGGCTCGAAAATCCTTAGGCCTTCCCCGATGGTGAGGCCGACGCCTCGGCCTGCGGCCATCTTGGCCCCCGAGAAGGTCACGTACTGGTTGGCGGGCACGTTGTCGGGCAGGTGCAGGCCGCCGTAGCCCATCAGCTGGGCGGGCCACAGCAGGGCGTGGAACGGGATGTTGTCCTTTCCCACGAAGTAGAGGTGGCGGGCGTCGTCGTTATGCCACCAGCGCCTCCAGGCGTCGGGGTCGCCGTTGCGGGCCGCCCATTCCTTGGACGCCGACAGGTACCCGATCACCGCGTCGTACCAGACATAAATGCGCTTGCCCTCGCCCAAGTCGTCGACGGGAAGCTCTACTCCCCAGTCGAGATCCCGGGTGATTGCCCGGTCGTGGAGCCCCTCGTTGGTCCAGCCGGTGGCCGAGTTGAGCACGTGGGCGCGCCAGCCTCGCCGTGTCTTGAGCCAGGCTCCGACCTTCGCGGTGAAGTCCGAGTAGCGGAAGTAGAAGTGCTCGGTCGAGCGCAGCTCGGGCGCGGCCCCGCTGATCTTGGACCGGGGCTCGATCAGGTCGGTGGCGTCCAGGGTGGTGCCGCAGTTCTCACACTGGTCGCCGCGGGCCGCTCCGAAGCCGCAGTGCGGGCAGGTGCCCTCGACATAGCGATCGGGCAGGAAGCGCTTGCCCACGGGGTCGTAGTACTGCTCCGAGACCCGCTTGTCGATGAAGCCGTTCTGCAGCTGCACCAGAAACATGTCCTGGGTGACGGCCGCATGGTTGGGGGTGCCGGTGGTGGTGTAGAGGTCCCATGAGATGCCCAGCGTCTCCCATTGACGGCAGAACTCGGCGTGGTAGTGCTCGACGATCTCCGAGGGCGTCACGCCCTCGGCGTCGGCCCGCACGGTGATCGGCGTGCCGTGCACGTCGGATCCGCTCACCATCAAGACGTCGTTGCCGGCCAGCCGCTGGTAGCGGGCGTAGATGTCGGCAGGCAGGTAGGCGCCGGCGAGGTGGCCGAGGTGGCGGCTTCCGGACGCGTAGGGCCACGCGACCGCGACAAGTACCGGCTCCGCCATGGAGGGCCATATTATCCCCAGATGCCAAAGTCTTCCCCAGCCACCGGATCAGCTTTCTTAACTGGGGTCCGAGTGGCGCCCAGTCCCCTGCCTCAATAATCAGCTCTCGGCTTGGAGAACGAGGTTGTAGACCCGCCGGCGCGACACCCCGTGGGCCGCCGCCGCGGCGGCGGCCGCGTCCCTGTGGCTCATGCCCTCAACCGCGAGAGCCCGGACCGCGGCCCGGAGCTGCTCGTCGGTGGCTTCGGCAGCGTCCGGCGCCCCCTGAACCACCACCACCACCTCGCCCTTGACCGGATCCTCGCACCATTCGCAGAGTTCGGCCAGGCTTCCCCTGGCCACCTCCTCGTGGAGCTTGGTGAGCTCGCGGGCCACAACGGCCTGCCGGGACGGGCCGCAAGCGTCGGCGAGGTCCTGCAGGCAGGACCGCAGGCGGCGGGGCGACTCGTACAGCACGGTGGTGCGACGCTCGCCAGCGATCTGGGCCAAGCGTTCGGCGCGGGCCCTTCCCCGCCGCGGCAGGAAGCCCTCGAAGCAGAATCGGGCCGCCGGCAGGCCGCTCACCGCCAGGGCGGCCACAGCCGCTGACGGGCCGGGCACAACCGTCACCGTGTGGCCGGCCGCAGCGGCCGCGGCCACGAGTCGTGCCCCGGGATCGGTCACCGCGGGCATGCCCGCGTCGGTCACCACCGCCACCGTGGCCCCGGCCCCGAGCAGCCCGCACACCTCGGTGACCGCTTCGGCCTCCGTGTGCTCGTCCACCCGCCGAAGGCGCGCCCCGCTCACCCCGGCATGCTGGAGCAGCCGTCCCGTGCGCCGGGTGTCCTCGCAGCACACCAAGTCCGCAGAGGCGAGAGCCTCCACGGCCCTGCCGCTGAGGTCGCCCAGGTTGCCGATCGGCGTGCCCACCAGCACCAGCGAGCCGCTCACCGCCGGATCTCCAGCTCCACGCCCGGAGCCGCTCACCGCCGGATCTCCAGCTCCACGCCGGGAGCCACTCCCCAGCGCTTGAAGCTGCCCGCCTCGGCCTCGATGACGGCCTTGGCCCGCGGCACGATGCATCCGACCCGGTTGGCCCGCATCGTCGTGACCCTCAGAACCCGCATGTCGGCGTCGCAGTGGGCCACATCAATGGGAAAACGCATGCCGAGCGAGTGCACCGAGCGGGTCCGCTCCAGCAGCAGCGCGCCCTCAATCCCGTCGCGTCCGGACAAGCCCTTGCGCCGTTCACGCCGGCTGGAGGCGATCTCCAGCGACGCGATGACTCTGTCGCCGCAGACCAGCCACGCCATGGGCGCGAATCTAGTGCGTCCTCGCTCCCGCCTTTCGACCCTTGGTCCATTGCTCGGCGCGGCGCTCGACCATGAGCCTGCCCACCCTCCCGATCCGGTCGATGAGCTTCATGAGCCGTTCGCGAGCCGCCTCCGCCACGCCTGAGAGGCCCGTGATGGAGGGAAGCTTCCAGTCGCGCAGCAGCACGGGCCGGAGTATCTGGTCGTGGTGGATCGCCAAGTCGTAGATCCCCGCCTCGGCGATAATCCGGGCATGGGCGTCAAAATCCTTGATCCCGATGCCCGGCATGGTGAAGCTCTTCACCTGGTTGGTGATGGCGACAACCGAGCGGGACGGGTCCATCTCGATAGCGGCGCCCATGGCGTCTCTATAGAACAGGAAGTGCAGGTTCTCGTCGAAGGCGACCCGGCGCATGATGGCCTTGCCTGCGGGATCCTCGATGTGCTGGCCGGTGTTGAAGTGCGAGATGCGTGTGGCCAGCTCTTGGAGCGTCACGTAAGCGAGGCCCTCAAGCGCGTCGGGCGGCTCGGGAGCCAGGCCGCCCTGCACCTGGGCCATGCGCGCCCGCTCGAGGCTCACGGGATCGACGGCGCGGGTGACGGCCAGGTAGTCGTGGATCACCTGGCCGTGGCGACCCTCCTCAGCCGTCCAGCGCCGAATCCAATGGCCCCAAGCGCCGTCGCGGCCGAACATGCGCTCGATGTCCCGGAAGTAGTAGGGCAGGTTGTCCTCGGTCAGGACATTGACGAACAGCGCGCTGCGGGCCTCGGCGCTGAGCCCGGCCTCTTCGGGCGTCCATTGGTAGTCGGCTGGGAAGTCCTCGCCCCGGCTCCACGGCACCAGCGAGTGGGGATGCCACTCTTTGGTCTGTCGAAGGTGGCGCTCGTAGAGCCTCTCGACGCTTGGCTCGAGCTCGGCTAGCAGCGCGGCATCGGAGGCTACAGGCATGGGCCCGGAGTTTAGCCAACTGTCGCGCAATGGAGGCGGGTCGAGCCGATGTGGCCGCGGACCTCCGGTGGCGCGTCGCGCTCCGCCGGCTTCAGCCACCGGGGTCAGACGTTGAACTTGAAGTCCATCACGTCGCCGTCAGCCACCCGGTAGTCCCTGCCCTCGGACCGCATCCGCCCCTGCTCGCGGGCCGCGACCCACGAGCCCGTAGCCAACAGCTCATCCCATCTGATGGTCTCCGCACGGATGAAACCGCGCTGGATGTCGGAATGGACCGCTCCGGCGCACTCGGCCGCCGACGCGCCCGCCCGGAACGTCCAGGCCCTGCTCTCCTTGGGCCCGGTGGTAAGGAAGGTCCGTAGGCCCAGCAGGTGGTAGGCGCTGGTCAGGAACCGGTCGAGGGCGCCGCGGCCAAGGCCGAGAGCGGCCAGCATCTCGGGCCGCTCCGACTCGTCTAGCTGCGCGGCCTCAGCCTCGAGCTGCACGCACAGGGCCACGACCTCGGCCTCGCCCAGCTCCGCCCGCACCAGTCCCTCCAACTCTTCGGCGTCGGCGATCTGGTCCTCTCCGATGTTCACCACCGCGAGCACGGGCTTGTTGGTGAGCAGGAAGAACGGCCGCAGGCCAGTCCGGGCGGAGTCGTCGAGACCGGCCCGGTACAGGGGCACGCCGTCCTCGAGAACCCCGACCGCCTGGGCCAGCAGATCCTTGCTGGGCCGCAATGACGGGTCGCCCTTGGCGGCCCGGGCGAGCTTGTCGAGCTGGCGGTCGGCACTGTCGAGGTCGGCCAGCGCCAGCTCGGTCTCGAGCACGCTGAGACTGTCCAGAGGGTCATCGGCACCGGGCACGTCGGTATCGGCGAAAGCCCGCAACACATACACGATCGCATCGGTGTCGCGGACATGGCCGAGGAAGGCATTGCCCAGGCCCTCGCCCCGGCTGGATCCCGACACCAGGCCACCGATGTCGGTGAACTGCACCGAGGCGTGAACCGCGCGGGGGCTGGCACTCATCTCCGCGAGCTGGCTCAGCCGATCGTCGGGAACCCTGGCCACCCCCACGTTGGCCGACTTGGTGGAGAACGCGTGCCGGGCCGCTATCGCGTCGCCGCCCGCCAGAGCGTTGTGCAGCGAGGTCTTCCCGGAGTTGGGAAGGCCAACGAATCCAAACCGTTCCAAGGAGGGCTCCGAGCTGCACAGCCGACCGTCGCCGGCTGAAACCTGTATCAGCTATTGCGGCCAGCGTTGGGCTTGCGGCCGTGGTTCGCCTTCGACCGGCGAGCCTTGGCTCGGCGCTTGCTGGTGCGCTTGGACATGGCGCTCAACGCTACCGCCGCACCTCGCGGAACCCGCCCCGTGGTACCTGACACACTGGCGGGATGCTGCTGGTCTACGACGGGGAATGCGGGTTCTGCATCCGGTCCGCCCGCTGGATCAAGGCCCGTCTGCCCGAGGACGCCCGAGTGGAGCCCTGGCAGTCGCTCAAACTGGAGCAACTGGGGCTGTCCCGCGCCGACGCCGAGGCTGCGGTGTGGTGGCTCGAGCCGCACGCCGCGCCCCCGCAGCGCTGGCGGGGCTCTGACGCCATCGGCCGGTCCCTCGTCGCGGCCGGCGGAGCGTGGGCGCTCATCGGTCGGCTGTTCATCCACCCACCCCTCTGCTGGCTGGCCCGTCCGACCTACTCGCTCGTCGCGGCCAACCGCCACCGCCTGCCCTCGTCGCCGCGCCAAGACCGCTCCGGCGGTGACGGATAGCCTCGGTGACCATGCGGCCCTCGGTGGCACTGTCGCTCGCCGTGCACTATCTGGACCGGGAACTCGC
>JAKZWH010000368.1:0-8685 GCA_047515615.1 Acidimicrobiales bacterium
CTGCCCGCGCTGGGGGTGAGATCGCCGGCCACCGTCGCCTCGAAGTCCAGGATCACGAAGTGCCGATCGTCGCCGATGCGCTCGACCCAGCCGACCAGGGGGCCACAGACACCGTGCAGCCCGGTCTCCTCGTGCAACTCGCGCGTCACCGCCTCCATCAGCATCTCGCCGGGCTCCACCCGGCCTCCCGGGACGGACCACTCCCCCGCGGCCGGCTCGTGGCCACGCCTGACCAGGAGCAGCTCGTCGCCGCTGCGAACGACCGCGCCCACCGCGACCTCCACCCTCGCGATCATCGAAGCGGCGGCTCGGCCGTGTCCACGAGCGTGCGATGCACGGTTATTGCTCGTGCTACCAGACCGTGCGTCTCAAAGAAGTTCTTAGTGTGGCGGTCGCCGGGCAGCGCCAGGCTGTCCACCCCGATGCAGCCGCGCCGCCGGGCCCAGTCGACCAGCAGATCCATCATCACCTCCCCGACGCCGACGCCGCGAGCTTCGGGCACCACGTAGATGTCGCTGACGCGCCCCAGGACGGCGCCGTCGTGCAGGGCAACCAGACGGATCGCCCCGTAGCCGACGACGGCCTCGTCGATGGTGCCGACCACCATCAGCGCGTCGTCCGCTCGAAGGTCTCTGCGCAGGCTCTCGTCCAGCGGATCGGAACGCGCCTCGAGCCGGGACCACACTGAACCGCCCCGCCGGGGCGTCATCTCGGCGGCCGCTCCGGCCGCCAACTCGGCCACCGCGGCAATGTCGGCTTCGACCGCCCGTCTAGCCCCCTCTTCGATCGAGGTCATCGGACGGGGTCGGTCACTGCCATGGAATCGCTCTAGCTCAGCCGCTGAAGATCCTCTTCATGGACTCGCAGGGCTCCTCGCCCGACGGGCACGCGGGATCGGTGCGCGATCCGAACTGGGTCATGCTCACGATGAGGAAGCACTGGTTGCAGGTCCACTCGTCGGGACGCGGCGGCGCCACCGAAACGGTCTTCGGCTGGCCCGAAGCGTTGTCTTCTTCGTCGTCGTCGTCGCTCGCCGCGATGCGGTCCCGAAGGATCTCCTCCAGGTCGGCCTCCACGTCGCTGGGGTGGACTTCCTCGTCGTCGTCATCGTCGGCCGGGAGCGGGACGTCATCGTCATCATCGTCATCATCGTCCTCTACGGCTGCGGCGTCATCGGCGACCGGACCTGCGTCGGCGTCGCCGACGAGATCGTCATCTTCGGCAAGATCCTCGTCGGCGGCGAAGACCTCATCCTCGGCGAAATCCTCGTCGTCGGCGAAATCGTCGCTCAGGTCGCCTTCGAAGTCCTCCCCATCGCCGAAGTCGACAAGATCGGCGTCGTCAAGTGGGTGTAGCTGGGTCATCGCTCCTGTTGAGGGGTCGCGGCCGGCGGATGTGCCGCGGATCATAGACACAGATCGGCGGGGTGCAACGGCATTCCGTCGATAGCACGCGGCCAGGGCCACGCCCCCCCGGGCAGGCGCACGTCGCATTTGAGCGCCCGACGGCCTACAGGCTCGACGAGGGGTGCGAATGCGATGCCCGAAGCTGCTCGGCCCGCTTCTCCGCGTCGAGCCGGCCCAGCCCGGGATCCTCCTCGTGGTTCACGAACGACATGAGTTCGGCGACCGCCGCGTGCCCGGCCTCCTCGGCAATGAGGCGGTGCATCCGCTGGCAAACCCTGCGGTAGGCCGGATGGCCCTGCGGGGTGGTGCGCAACTCGACCATGTGCATGGCCTCCCGCGCGTTCATCTGCATCGTGTACCGCACCCGGTAGGCCAGAGCCACCGCGTAGGCGGCCCGGTCCGGCAGCTCGGCGCTGAGCGCCTCGTAGAGCCGGGCCGACCGGGCCATCACCGCGTCGAACTGCTCATCCACGTCGGCCGCGTTCACCGCGTCGGGCCGCACGAAGCCATGGCGGGTGGACAACGGCTGCCATTCGATGGTGAGCATCCGATGGCGCTGCAGGTCGCGGAACGCCCCGTAGTCCGACACGACGTCGAACCGGTAGTGGACCCTCTCCAGGGCGCGGCCCGGGCGGTGGCGGCGGTTCGTGCGCTCGCCGCAATAGGCCCGCACCACCTCCATGCGCTCGGCCGCCGACATGGCCCTCACCCTGGCCTCAATGGTGCGCTCCGCCAGCGACGTGTGCGGATACAGCATCGCGGTGATCACCTTCGTCTCCCCGTCGGGGTCGAAGTCCACCAGCTCCACCGAGTCGTCCGCCACCGGGCCTCCGACGGCGTCGCCGAACACCCGGCCCGCGAGGTCGTCCATGGCGGCGCGGTTGTCCGCCATGTAGCTCGTGGTGAGCCCGCCCCGGTCGGGCAGGTCCACCCGCTTGAGGAACGAGGGGATCACCTTGCGCAGCTCGCTGAGCATCATGTCGGCGTAGAGGCGCGATTCGGGCAGGGGGTGGGCCCTCATGCGAAGCAGCAGGGCCTCGTAAGACTGGCCGGTTCCGTAGATGCCCACGTTGCTCAGCGACGCGGCCGGCAGCATGCCGCGAATGGAATCGAGCGCTCTGGCCTTGATGGCCTGCCTGTAGGCGAAGTCGGAGTCGCCCTGCTGCTTGGGGGTGTTGGCCCGGAAGAAGTCCTGCATGACCGGAACTAGCTCGGAGTAGGCCGAGAACATGCGGTCCATATCACCCACGTAGCGGGTGCCCAGCGACGAGTTCAGCACCTGGCTGTCGCGGTAGTAGCGATACCGGCCGCCGAGGCGCTGGTCGTAGGCGATGTAGCGGGTGCTTTGCTCGAGATACGCCATGAGCCGGCCCCACTCCAGCACCTTGGTCAGGAGATTGGAGGCCTGCTCGCAGGCCAGGTGGACGCCGCCGAGCTGGGCCACGGAGTCGTCGCCGAACTCGAAGAAGACCCGGTCGTACAGAGCCTCGGCCCGGCGCAGGCCGACGGTGGCGTCGATGGTTATGTCGCCCGCGATGTCCAAGTCGTCGACGAACTCGTCGAGGAACAGCCGGCGCAGGCTCGACAGGGAGCGGGAGTAGCGGGCGAACAGGGCACCCTTCACGACCTCCGGCAGGTTCACCAGAGCGAACACCGGCTGGTCCAGGTTGGTGAAGTACCGGCGCAGTATGTCGGCCTCCTCGGGAGAGAACGACTCCGCGGCGTACAGGTTCACAGAGCGCGACCTTAGGGGCGCAACCGACGCCGGGCGCGGATCGCGGGAAGGGTCAGGACGCAGCGAAGGCGGCCCGTGCGGCCGTCATCACCGCGGTGTCCAGCCAGCAGTCCAGCGCGGTCATGGCCAGTACCTTGGCGCCGTCGATGACCGCCGAGTCGCCCTCGGGGCCTCGGGCGTGCTCGGCGAAGGCCTCGGTGTGGATGGGAACCTCGTCGGGCGCCACCTTGATCATGGGATGGATGGAGGGAACGGTGTAGCTCACGTTGCCCATGTCGGTGCTGCCCACCACGCGGGCCGCCGAGTCGGGCACGGTCGCCCTGCCCACTGCCCCGAGATTGGCCAGATAGCAGTCCAGCAGCGCGAGGTTGTCATTCATGTCGGCGTAGGCCGAGTCGACCCATTCGAAGTCAACCTCGCAGCCGGCCGCGTCCGCTCCTCCTCGCAGGCACGCTGCCACCCTCTCCTTGAGCGGCTCGAGGGTCAACAGGTTGGTGGAGCGGACGTACCACTCGACTGCGGCCGTGGCCGGGACGATGTTGGCCTTCGTGCCGCCGTCGATGAACACACCGTGGATCCGCTCGTCGTCGCGGATGTGCTGGCGCAGCGCGGCGACGGCGTTGTAGCCGAGCACAGCCGCGTCGAGCGCGTTGCGGCCCTTCTCGGGCGCGGCCGCGGCGTGGGCCGCCGCGCCCGTGTAGCGGGCGTTGAGCCGTTGCACCGCCACCGCGTGGAACACCCTGAGCTCGTGGTTGGCGGGGTGAACCATCATGGCCGCGTCGGCGTCGGAGAACGCGCCCGCCCGAAGCATGATCTCCTTGCCTCCCCCGCCCTCCTCGGCGGGGGTTCCCATGACGGCCACCCGACCGCCGGCCTCACCGGCCAGGGCGGCCAGGGCGAGGCCTGCGCCCAGGCCCGACGCGGCGATGATGTTGTGGCCGCAGGCGTGGCCGATCCCGGGGAGGGCGTCGTACTCGCACACCACCGCGACCACCGGTCCGTCACCGTCGCCGGCGCGGGCCTCGAAGGCGGTGTCGAGGCCGTAGGCGTGGCGCTGCACGGCCAGGCCGTGGTCGAACAGCACCTCGGTGAGCAGGTCGTGCGCATGTTGCTCCTCGAAGCACAGCTCGGGCCGGGCGTGGATGCGGTGCGACACGTCGAGCAGCTCGGGAGCCAGGCGATCAATCTCGTCGCACGCCCGCTGCTTGGCTTCAGCTATGTCCATGGCGGTGATCCTAGGGCCCGCCCGAGGGCGGCGCGGCCCCTAGGTTCCGGCGGGAACCCAGACCTCCAGGGCGCCGGGCTCCACCCGCAGGCTGAGGGTTCGGGCCCGGGCCAGGCGGCGACCGTCCAGGTAGATGTCCAGGGCCGGGTCGAAGTCGTATTGGGCTGCCGCGGTGCGGCGCTGGGTGATGTCCGGATGAGGAACGTGGGTGCCCGAGGCCAGGCGGCGGCGGGCCGCGAGGCGCACCGACAGCCGCGGGCTGGCGTCGAACACGTCGAGACGCCCGTCCCCGGGATGCGACCGGGGCGCCGCGTTCCAGCAGTCGATGAACGAGGCGTTGGCTGCCACCAGCAGCCGGCCCCGCCACCACGATCTGCGGGCGACGAGATGGGCGACGAACCAGTGGAGTCGGCCATCGATCAGTGCGGCGCCCACGTCGACGACCACCCGGGTGCCGGCCGAAGCCGCCGCAGCCTCGCCCGCGCCGGCTTGCGCCACACCGAGGGTGCGGGCCAGGTCGCCGCCCGTCAGGATCACCGCAGGGATCGGACGGTTGGCCCGGCGGGCATCGGCCACGATCTCGCCCGCGGCGGCGTCGTTCGCCGCCGTTAGGGCATCGGCAGGGATCTCGCCGGTCTCGCCCCAGTCGGCGCCCCAGCCGGGACCGCGCTCGCCAATCACGCGGTCTCCGGGCCGGCCTGGGACCGCCGCGCCGACATTGGTGCGCTGAGAGTGCTCACACGCCCACAACTACAGGGAATTCGGAGCGATCGCCGCTGGGGGGGCCGGATCGTCCTCGTCCATGGCGCCCGACAGCGCCACCACTCCCCTGTTCAGCGCCTCGACCGTCTGCCGGGCCACCCTGGCGGTGCCGGTATTGGGCGCCACCGCGGCGATCTGGCGCGCCAAGTCGATCAACTGCTTGACGTTGCGCACGAAGTCGCCAGCGGAGAAGCCCTCATCCATCAGGGCCTCCAACGGCTCCCCCGACGCCCAGCGGTGGGCCGCAGGCGCGAAGCCGGTCTCCAGGAGCCGGGTGGACCCCGCGCCGGAGCCCCGCTCGACCCGGCGCAGATCGTCTAGGGCCGCTCCGATGCGGCTCAGGCGGCGGTAGGCGGGGCCCGAGGGGATCCACACCTCCGGGCGCGGGCCCCGCGAGCGATGCTCGTAGGTGAAGGCCGACAGCACCGAGGCCAGCTCGGGCGCCGACAGGCCGTCGAGCAGCCCGCCGGACAGCGCCTCGGCCACGCACAGGTCCATTTCGTGGAAGATGCGCCTCACCAGAGTTCCCGAAGCGGTGAGCACCCAGCCGTCGAGGTGGCCCCGCTTGCGCAACACCGACACGACAGCATCGAATTGCCGCGAGAGGCTCAGCGGCGAGGACGCGGCGTCGGCCTGGTACTGGGCGAAGGAGCGCGCCAGCAGGTCGCGGGCCTCCTCTGCGGGCATGCGAGCCAGCACGCCGGCCACCATGTTGTAGGTGGGACCAAAGGCCGACCGCAGCTCGAAAGACCGGCTTGAGGCCAACTGGGCCACCTCTTCGAAGGCACATTCAGGCGACCACAGCGCTACCGCCCAGCCGGCCTCGTCGATGCCGCGGCGCCCGGCCCGGCCGGTGAACTGCGTGTACTGGGCTGCGCTGAGCGGGGCGGTGCGCTGGCCGTCGTACTTCATGAGCTTGTCGATAACCACGCTGCGTGCCGGCATGTTCACGCCCAGCGCCAGGGTCTCGGTGGCGAACACCACCTTCACCAGGCCCTCGGCGAAGCAGCGCTCCACGACCTCCTTGAAGACGGGGACCATCCCGGCGTGGTGCGACGCTATGCCCAGGCGCAGCCAAGCGGCCCAGCTGCGGGCACCCAGCGCGTCGAGGTCGGCCGGATCGAGACCGCCGGTGCGGGCCTCAACCAGCTCGCCGATGCGGGCCGCCTCGGCGTCGCCGGTGTAGCGGACCCCGTCGCGGGCCAGGCGGGCCACAGCCTGGTCGCATCCCTTGCGGCTGAACACGAACCAGATGACCGGCAGCAGGCCGCGCTCGGACAACTCGGCCAGCAGGTCCACGCGTCGCGGCGGTCGCCACAGTCCGCCGCGGCCGTGCGCCCGGCCCACCGGACGATCCGGGCCCCGACGCCCCCGGTGCGCCGCACGATCCGGGCCCCGGCGGCCCCTCGATGATGCGGGCGCGTCGAAGCGGCTTCCCCGGGGATTGGGTCTGCCATCTGCCAAGGTGTGTACGAGCTGCACCGCCTCGGAGCGGCGCCGGCCCACGGCGTAGAGGTTGGTCAGCGGCACGGGCCGCCTGGTCTCGGCCACCACCGCGGTCGGGCCGTGCACCCGGTTGAGCCAGTCGCCCAGTTCCTGGTGGTTGGACACCGTAGCCGAAAGGCACACCAGCACCACGGCCTTGGGCAGGTGCAGGATCACCTCCTCCCACACCGGCCCGCGGTAGGGGTCCTCCAGGTAGTGCACCTCGTCGAGCACGACCGCTCCGAGCCAGGAATCCACTTCTCCCGCGTACAGCATGTTCCGCAACACCTCGGTGGTCATCACCACCGCTTCGGCGTCGCCGGCGATGACATTGTCGCCGGTCAGCAGCCCCACTCGCGCCGGTCCCAGCCGGCGGCACAGGTCGCGGTACTTCTGGTTGGAGAGGGCCTTGATGGGCGTGGTGTAGAAGGCTCTGCGGCCCGCGGCGAGGGCCGAGTCGACGGCGTGGTCGGCCACCACCGTCTTGCCCGAGCCGGTCGGCGCGCTCACCAGCACCGACCGCCCGGAGTCGAGATGCTCGATGGCGCGGCGCTGGAACCCGTCGAGGACGAAGCCAGCCCCCGCCGGCCCTTTCACGACTCGGCTGCGCCGCGCTCTAGCCCGCAGCTCACGACTCGACCGCCTCGCGCTTGCGTCGGCGGCGTCCAGCGAGCACGCCCCACAGGATCGCGATCTCATAGAAGGCGTACATGGGAATCGACAGCGCCATGAGCGTGAAGGGGTCGCCGCTCGGAGTGATCACCGCCACGAGCGTCACAATTCCGACGACCGCGTACGAGCGGATCTTGCGCAGGGTGCGGTTCTCGACGACGCCCATGGCCTGCAGCCCGATGAGGAAGATCGGGAACTGGAAGGCGATGCCGAAGGCCACCATCATCTTGATCACGAAGCCCAGATAGAGCTTCGGGCTGAACAGCGACACCAGGTCGGGGCCCCCGATGGAGACCAGGAAGTCGAGGGCCCGGGGCAGGCTCCAGTAGGCCAGCGCCCCGCCCGTGAAGAACAGCAGCACACCCGCAGCCACGAACGGGATTGCGTACCGCTTCTCGTGCCGGTACAGGCCGGGCGCGATGAAGCGCCACGACTGCCATAGCAGGACCGGCATGGCCAGAGCCAAGCCCCCGTAGCCGGCCACGGTCAGGCGAACGCGGAAGGGCTCCAGGGGATCGGTCACATACAGTTTGCAGCCACCTTCGGGACCGAACAGTTTGGAGTCGATCCGGTCCTCCACGGGAATCGTCTGACAGTACGGCTCGAGCAGGAAGTCGAGTATGAAGCTATAGAAGATCCAGCAGCCGACACCGCCCACCACTACGGCCACGGCCGATTTGATCAGGCGGTTGCGGAGCTCGGCCAAGTGCTCCATGAGCGTCATCTGGCCGCCCTCGTCGGAATTCTCCGTGCCGCTGGCGTTGTCGTTGTCGTCGTTGTTGGCCATCGCTGCGCCAGCTGTGCTTAAGCGGCCGTGCCCGAGCCGGAGCCCGACTCATCCGGAGACGACTCCGAGCCGGATCCCGACTCATCCGGAGACGACTCCGAGCCTTCGTCAGCGGTGCTGGAGGCTGCATCGGTCACTTCGCCAGCCACAGGCGCCTTACGCTCCGTGGATTCGATCCCGGCGACGGAGTCAAAGTCCGGACCCGAGTCCTTCTCAGCCGCCGCGTCCTCCCCAGCACCCGCGTCCTCCCCAGCACCCGAGTCCTCCCCAGCACCCGAGTCCTTCTGCGCCGCGGAGCCTTTACCGGGGGAACTGGCTGCGATCGATGCGGCCGCTGCCGGCTCGGCCAGCTTGCGGGGATCGGCCGCCTTCAATGTCTCCTTCATCTGCTGGATGGGCTTGCTGGTGACCTCGCGCAGCTCCTTGTCGGCCGCCTTCAGAGTGGCGGTCGTTTCTTTGAGGGGCTGCGCCGCCTCGCGCAGCTCCTGCTGGAAGCCCTGGCCGATGCGACGGATCTCTCCGACCACCTTTCCGACCTGGCGGACGGCGGGGGGCAGCTTGGTGGGTCCGAGCACGATCAGGGCAACGAGCAGGATCACGAGGACCTCCATCC
>JAKZWH010000369.1:0-6048 GCA_047515615.1 Acidimicrobiales bacterium
GGGCAGGTCGCCGAGCCACTCGGCCAGCGGCGGCGTGCGCTCGTCAAGGCATACGAACACGTCCAGGCCCCAGGCTTGCGCCCGCACCGGCAGCAGGGAGAGCTCCCCCGGATCGAAACCGGGCCGGGGCACCTCGTCGAATAGAGGGGTCGCCACCAGGGAGCCGTCGAGGGCGTAACCCCAGCGGTGGTAGGGGCAGCGGATCATGCGCGACACGGTGCAATCCTCGGAGGCCAACTCTGTTCCCCGGTGACGGCACGAGTTGATGAAGCCCCGCAGCACGCCGTCCCGGTCGCGGGTGATCAGCACCGACGTTCCGCCCACGGAGCGCACCAGCAGGCGGCCTGGCTCGGCCACGTCGGCCGCGGCGCCCACCGCTACCCAGGCCCGGCCGAACAGGCGGTCCTTCTCCAATTCGAAGAAGTCGGCTCCGGTGTAGGCGACGGGCTGGAGTCCCGTCGCCTGCTCAATTGGCTGCCGGGTGCCCGACCAGAAGTCCGCCGAGGCATAGTCGGCCAGCGCAGGGGCCAATGGCGCTCGCATGGCGCGCAGTACACCACGGTCAGCCCGCGGCCGCAACGCTCTATCAGGCCCGGCCCAGCATTCTGTGTGCAACAAAGCCACCCCAGGCGGCACAACTGCTCAAAATGCCGAACAGGACCAGGAGGCGGCCGCTGACACGGGCGGCCTCGGCCTAGAAGTCGGTCTCGACACCGCCCTCGGCTATGCGGCGGTCGGTGAAGTCGTCCAGCTCGGCCCGCACGTCGTCGGCCAGCGCAGGAGGCTCGTAGACGTCGAGCAGCTCTGCCACCAGGCGCTCGGCGTGGTCGAGGGCGGTGGGAGAGCCCGCCTCCTCCCAGGACTCGAAGTTGCGCCAGTCCGACACCATCGGCTTGAAGAACGCATCGCGGAAACGGGCCAGGGTGTGGGCCGTGCCGAAGAAATGGCCGCCCGGACCGACCTCGGCGATGACGTCCACCGCCAGCGAGTCCGCGTCGGTGGCCACAGGCTCCAGGAACGCCCCGATCATGCCGATCAGGTCCGCATCGATGACCATCTTCTCGAAGGAGGCCTGCAGCCCGCCCTCCATCCAGCCGGCGCCGTGCATCACCATGTGGGCGCCGCCCATGACCACGGCCCACAGCGAGAACATGCTCTCATACGCGGCCTGGGCGTCCACCGCGTTGGCCGCGCACGCATTCGAGGACCGGTAGGGAATCCCGTAGCGCCGAGCCAGCTGGCCCCCGAGCAGCACCGCCTGCATGTACTCGGGGGTGCCGAAGGCCGGAGCGCCCGACTGCATGTCGACGTTCGAGGTGAACCCGCCGTACATCGTCGGCGAACCCGCCCGCACCAGCTGGCAGAACGCGATCCCGGCCAGGGCCTCGGCGTTCTGCTGCACCACTGCACCGGCCACCGTCACCGGCGCCATGGCCCCGGCCAGCGTGAACGGGGTGATCACCACCACCTGGTTGCGGGCCGAGAACTGCAGGATGCCGTCCAGCATGGGCGTGTCCAGGCGCAGCGGCGAGTTGCAGTTCACCACGGTGAAGATCGACGGTTGCGCTTCGAGGTCGTCGTGGCTGACGCCCCGCACTATGCGCACCATCTCCAGGCAGTCCTGGTTGCGCTGGGCGCCGAGCGAGTAGCAGTGGATGGCCTTGCGTGACAGCGTCAGCAGGTCGCGGGTGGCGACGAGATGGCGCACGGAGGAGTGGACGTCCACCGGTTCCACCGGGTAGCCGCCGGTGTGCGACACCGAGTTGAGCACCTCGCTGAGCATCACCAGGCGGCGGAAGTCCTCACGGTTGCCTGTGCGGCGTCCGCCGGCCCGGTCGGCCACGTTCGGCGGGCTGGCCACCGCCGCGAAGGTCACGCTGCGCCCGCCCATGGGCAGGTGCCGGGCCGGATCGGGGGCGTGCAGGACGAACTCGGAAGGAGCCGTAGCCACCAACTCCGTGACCATCTCAGGGTCGAAGCGCACCCGTGCGCCGTCCACGTTGGCCCCCGCGTCGGCCCACATCCGCTGCGCCGTCGGGTGCAGGAAGTCCATGCCGGTGTCGCGCAGCACCGTGAGCGAGGCCTCGTGAATGGCCTCCAGCTCGTCCTCGCTCACTATCGGCGTCGGCTCGAACCGGCGCTCATGGAGCCGCCACGGCGGCTGCACCGGCCCTGAGGGCCTCTCGTCGACGTTCTGCCGGGGACGGCGCCGCCGACGCTCGGTGCTCATTCCCGCAGGCTAGTGCGCTGTCCACCAGCTATCACGCCGATGCACGTGCATAGTTATCGAGTGATCTTAGGCAGTGAAATTGCAGGCCAGGGAGGCCGTCGGTCGGCACGAACACCCGCCGATCGGTGATTGCCGAAGGGTGCCCAACGTTCGTGGTAGCGATCCGTTTGGCGTCTTAAGATCAGCTCGCATGACCGTCACGGGCGATGCCGCGTTGCACCGGCGACGGGCGCTGGTCACAGGCGGCGGCGCGGGCATCGGAGCGAGCATCGCCGAGGCCCTGACCGCAGCCGGCGCCGAGGTCCGCACCGTCGACGCGGACGCTCTCACCGGAGCCGACTACATCGCCGACGTCAGCGACGATGTCGCCGTGGTCGAGATGTTCGAACGGCTGGACCGGGATCTGGGCGGACTCGACATTCTGGTGAACAACGTGGGCATCGCGGGCGAGACCGGGCCGGTCGAGGCCCTCGACCCCGACTCCTTCGACCGCTGCCTCAAGGTGAACGTGGGCGGGACGTTCCGCGTCACCCGCCACGCGGTGCCCCGCCTGCGGGCCTCGGGTGCCGGATGCGTGGTGAACATCTCGTCCACTGCCGGCCACCTCGCCTACCCGCTGCGCTCGGCGTACTCGGCGTCGAAGTGGGCCGTCGAGGGGCTGACCCGCACCTGGGCCGCCGAGTTGGGGCCGGAGGGCATCCGCGTGAACTGCGTGGCGCCGGGAACCGTTGCCGGCGACCGCATGGACGCAGTGATCGCCGCCGAGGCCTCCGCAACCGGCACCACCGTTGCCGCCGTGCGCCGCGGCTACGTCGAGCAGGTATCGATGCGGACGCTCGTGGAGCCGGCCGATATCGCCGCCATGGTGGTGTTCTTGAGCTCCGACGCGGCCCGTTTCGTCAACGGCCAGGTCGTCAGCGTCGACGGCCACACCGAGACCCTCCGCACCGTCTGAGGCCGCAAGCCAGACTCGGAGCCAGCAGACTGGAGGCCGTGACCGACATGTCCGAGATGCTTCAGGTGGCGTCGGGCGACCCCGACGCCATCCGGGACGTCTTCGCGGAGCGCGGCTGGGGCGACGGCCTGCCCCTAGTGGCCCCCACCGTCGAGCGGGTCGACGCCATGCTGGCTGGATGCGCCGGCGATGCTGACGAACCGATCGCGGTGCTGCCGCCGCGATCCGGGGTGGCCACCCGCAGGATCATTGCGGTCAACGCCGTGCTGGCCGGGTGTCGCCCCGAGCATCTGCGCGTGCTGGTGGCGGCGGTGAGGGCGCTGTCGCGTCCCGAGGTCAACCTGCGCGGCGTCAACGCCACTACGCATCCGGTGGCGCCGCTGCTGCTGGTGCACGGAGAGATCGCCCGAACCGCTGGCTACAACTCGGGGCTCGGCGCGTTCGGCCCGGGCAACGTCGCCAACGCGGCCACCGGGCGGGCCCTGCGGCTGGTCCTGCTGCATGTGGCGGGCGCGGTCCCCGGCGAGGGCGACGCCTCCACGCAGGGCGGACCGGCCAAGTACGCCTACTGCGTGGCCGAGAACCTCGACGAGTCGCCCTGGGGCGGGTACGCGGCCAGCGTCGGGGTGGACGCGCCCTCGGCGGTCACCGTGCACTGCGGAGCGGCGCCCCACAACGTGCACGACATGGAGTCGAGCTCTCCCGCGCCGATACTCGACAAGATGGCCTCGGCCATGACCTCGCTGGGCTCGAACAACGCGCCGGTCAGCAGCGGCGAGTTCTTCGTGATGCTCTGCCCCGAGCATGCCGCCGCATGCGCGGCCGCGGGGTGGACGAGGGGCCATGTGGCGTCCTATCTCCACGAGCGGGCCCGCATGCGAGCCGGCGACCTTCGCTCGGCCTTCGCGCTCCGGGCATGGGCGCCCTGGCAGGAGGCCCTGCCCGACGACGCCCTCATGTCTTTGACCGAGCACCCCGGCAACATCAGGGTCATGGTGGTCGGAGGGCCGGGCAAGCACAGCTCGGTAATCCCGAGCTGGGGGATGACCAAGAGCGTCACGGTTCCCGTGGAGGCCTGAGACCATGCCAGCATCCCCGAGCACCCAGGAAGGAACGAGCTGATGCAGATCTACTCGCCCGACGGAGCCGTCGGTCCGCCGGCAGCGTCCCTGGCCCCGCCCGAGCCGGTGCTGGCCGGCAAGCGGATCGGGATCCTCGACAACTCCAAGCCGAACGCGGGCCTGTTGCTGGCAAGCCTGGCCGATCGGCTCGCGGCGCGCACGGGGGCGAGCGTCTCGGTGGTGGAGCGAAAGAACGGCGCACTGCCCGCGCCCGACGACATGCTGGCCCGGCTAGCCGAGACAGAGGTGGTTCTGACCGGCTCAGCCGATTGAGGCAGTTGCACGTCGTGGAGTGTCCACGACTCCGTCAGCCTAGAAACCGCCGGCATCCCCACCGTGTTGGTGGCGACCACTGAGTTCCGGGCCCTCGCCGCCGAGGTGGCCGCCACGATGGGGCTCCCCGGCATGCGCATCGTCGCGGTCGGCCATCCGCTGGGCGGCACCGACGAGACCACCGTCATCGGCAGAGCCAACGCCGCAGCCGAGCCGACACTGCGACTCCTGACCGGATCGCGGTGACCGGAGCGCCGGGCGCGTGAAGCGAGGGCCCCGGTCGGCCCGCGACGGTCTGGTCGTCGGGGTCCTGTATCCGAGCGAGTTCAACGACAACTTCGATCAGCACACGGCTGATCTGGCCGCGGTCGATCCCCGCATCGAAATCGTGATCGAGCCCTACCTGGAACCGTCCGAGCTGCGCTCTGGCCGGGGGGTCCCGCCCTACGACGCCGTGCGCGACCTGGCTCCCCCGCTGACCCCCGGCCAGCGGGCCGCGTTCGCCCGCATCGAGTGCTGCGTCACCCTCGACCTGCCCTTCGACGTGGCCGCGGTCGCCCCCAGGCTGCGATGGGTCCAAGCCCTGGGGGCCGGAGTCGCCCATCTCGCTTCGGCCGGGCTCCGGGAGGCGGGCATCCATCTGACCAACGCCTCAGGAGCCAACGCCATCTCGATCGCGGAGTTCGCCTTCGCCCGCATCCTGGGCGAGTTCAAGCAGGTGCGCCGACTGGACGCGACCCAGCAGCGAAAGCAGTGGCTGCCGGTGTACGGCGAAGAGATCGCTCGCAAGACCGTCGGCCTCATCGGCTTCGGACCGATCAACCAGGCGGTGGCCCGCCGGGCCCGGGCCTTCGACCTCGAGGTGATCGTGCTGCGCCGCAGCGCGGCCCGGACCGAACTGGCCGACGAGGTTGTGGGACCCGACGGGCTCCACGACATGCTCGGCCGCTGCGACATCGTCGTCGCAGCCGTCCCCGAGTCGCCCGAGACCCACGAGCTCTTCGACTCGGCCGCCTTCGCGGCCATGCGGGACGGCTCGCTGTTCGTGAACGTGGGCCGGGGCACGCTTGTGCACGAGCCCGCGCTCGCGGACGCCCTGCACTCCGGCAAGCTCCGGGCCGCCGCGATCGACGTGACCGCGGTGGAGCCCCTGCCCGAGGATTCCCCTCTGTGGGACGCTCCCAACATCTACATCTCCGCCCACTGCTCCACCGACCCGAGCGGCCTCTTCGAATCGGTGCACCAGGTCTTTGCCGACAACGTGGCCCGCTACCTGGCCGGCGAGCCGCTCATCAACGAGATTCGTCTCTAGCGGCCAAACCGGGATCGCTCGACACCACATGGGTATGGGCGTCTGCGAGCACCCGGGAACGCTACTCGCCGCGCGCCGCGCCCCAGCGGGCTGCGGTGCCGTCGGGCTTCACAACCGGGCAGTTCTGCCCTACAGTCGGTGGCCCACAGGCCCGAAC
>JAKZWH010000370.1:0-15742 GCA_047515615.1 Acidimicrobiales bacterium
CGCCACCGAGGTGGACGTCGACGCGGTGCGGGACCGCACCGGCGAGGTGCAGATCGGCGCGGTGATGGAGCACGTCGAGGAGGCCGGCGTCCACTCCGGCGACTCGGCCTGCACCATCCCGCCCACCACCCTCCCCGACGACGTGGTCGCCGCCATCTGCGACCACACTCGGCGGATCGCGGCTGCGCTGGACGTTAAGGGTCTGCTCAACGTTCAGTTCGCGGTGAAGCGGAACGGGAACGGCCCACCGCACACGCTCTCCGAGAGGGGCTCGTCCGGAGCGAGCGACGTGTTCGTGATCGAGGCCAATCCGAGGGCGTCGCGCACGGTGCCGTTCGTCGCCAAGGCCACCGGAGTCCCGCTGGCAATGGTGGCCGCTCGCCTGATGGTCGGAGCGACGCTGTCCGAGCTGCGGGCCGAGGGCATGCTGCCGGCCGCCTCGGCCGGCTTGCACGAGATGAACGGCTACGTGGCGGTCAAGGAAGCGGTGCTGCCGTTCAACCGGTTCCCGGGGGCCGACGCCGTGCTCGGTCCCGAGATGCGCTCCACCGGCGAGGTGATGGCGCTGGACGTCACTCCGGGCCTCGCATTCGTCAAGGCCCAGTTGGCTGCGGGCACTCGGCTGCCCGCTGAAGGCACCGTGTTCATGTCCATGGCCGACCGCGACAAGGAGGCGGGACTGCGGGCAGCCCGGATCTTCCACGCACTCGGCTACCGGCTGGCCGCCACCGCGGGCACCGCGCAACTACTGCGACGCGGCGGCGTTCCCGTGGCCGTCGAGGTGGCCAAGCTGGGCGATAACGAGGGCCGCCACGCCGTGGATCTCATCGAGGCGGGCGAGGTTCAGCTGGTAATCAACTCGCCCCGCGGCCGTGGCCCCCGAGCCGACGGCGCGCACATCCGATCGGCTGCGGGCCGCGCCGCTCTGCCCCTGGTCACCACCGGGGCCGCGGCGGTGGCCGCGGCGGACGGCCTGCGCGACCTGCGCGACCTGCGCGGCCTCCGTCCGACGGTGCGGAGCCTCCAGGAGTACCACCGCAGCCTCCGGGGCACCGCGTAGATGGCCGATCTGGCGGCCCGGGTCGGCAGCGTCGCGCTGCGGGCGCCGGTCATGACCGCGTCGGGCGCGTCGGGGCACGGAGCCGAACTTGCGCCCTACGGCCCGCTCGGGGAGCTCGGCGCGGTGGTGGTGAAGTCCCTCAGCCACGGACCCTGGCCGGGCAACCCGCCGCCCAGGCTGCACCCGTTGCGTTCCGCCGCGGCGGGGATGATCAACAGCGTCGGGCTTCAGGGTCCGGGCGTGGCCGCCTGGCTCGACGAGGATCTGCCCGCTCTCATCGGCACAGGCGCCGCTGTGGTGGCCAGCATCTGGGGCGACGCCGTCGACGGCTATCGTCGAGCCGCCGACCTGCTGGCCGCCGGGCCATCGCAGATCGTCGCGGTCGAGGTGAACGTGTCCTGCCCCAACACCGAGGACGGCATGCGCATGTTCGCCCACTCCGCGGCGGCGACCGAGGACGTGCTGGCCGCCACGGCCGGATGCGGACGCCCGCGCTGGGCCAAGCTGAGCCCCAACACGCCAGAGCTCGTGGCGGTGGCCGCGGCTGCGGTACGGGGCGGTGCCGAGGCCGTGGTGCTCACCAACACGCTGGCTGGACTGGTCATAGACCTCGACGAGCGGCGACCCGCTCTCGGCGGGCGCCGAGGCGGCGTGAGCGGCGCGGCACTACACCCGGTGGCGGTGCGGGCCGTCTACGACGTGCACGAGGCGCTTCCGGCAGTGCCGATAGTGGGCGTGGGCGGTGTGGCCAGCGGCGCCGACGCGGTCGAGATGCTGATGGCCGGCGCGTCGGCAGTGCAGGTGGGCACGGCCATCTTCGCTGATCCGCGGGCTCCGTGGAGGGTCCTCGCCGAGCTGGGGCAGTGGTGTCTCCACGCCGGGGTGCAACGATTGGACGAGCTGATCGGAGCAGCCCACAAGTGAGGGGGCAGCCTGAGCCCTAGAGAGAAACCAAAGAATGAAGGAGCAGCCGATGGATGAAGCGGTGCGCGACCGGCTCGCGGTGGCCCTCGACTTTGACGACCTGGTGGCGGCCTCCCGTCTTGCCCGGTCCCTCGTCGGACACTTCCGCGTCGCCAAGATCGGCCTGGAGCTGTACACAGCCGCGGGCCCCGAGGCGATCGGGGCCATGATCGACCTCGGCTACGACGTCTTTTGCGACCTCAAGCTCCACGACATACCCACCACGGTGGCTCGGGCAGCCCGGGTCGCGGGCGAGCTCGGCGTGTCATATCTGACGATTCACGCCGCGGGAGGAACGGAGATGCTCCAAGCCGGCGCTGAGGGTCTGGCCGAGGGCGCCACCCGTCCGGCGGGAGTGCTGGCTGTGACCGTCCTCACCAGCGACACCGCGGTCGCGGCCACCCGCGATCTGGTGGCCGAGCGCATGGAGTTGGCGTTCGAGGCCGGCTGCGCGGGCGTGGTGTGCGCCGCGCCCGATCTGACCGCCACCCGTCACATCCGTCCGGAACTGATCCGGGCTGTTCCAGGCATCCGGCTCGCTGGCGACTCCGTGGACGACCAGCGGCGCGTGGCGTCGCCGGTTCAGGCCTTGGCCGCCGGCGCGGACCTGCTGGTCGTGGGCAGGCCCGTCACAAGGGCCACCGATCCCATAGCGGCCGCTGAGCGCCTGCACCGCAGCCTCCAGCAGTGAGTTCGGTGACCAGCGTGCCCGCGCCGGGGGCGAACACGGCGAATTGGTGGCGCAGCAGTGCTTGTTGCGCTAAATTCCTGTCCTATGGCTCAACCTTTCTCCATTTCCGATGAAGTTCGCCGTGAGGCGCTGATAAAGGCCGCCAAGGTTCGGCGGGAGCGCTCGGAGCTCCGTGTCCAGCTCAAGGCGGGCGATATTTCACTGTCCGACCTGCTCGACCGCCTCGACGACGACACCGTCGGCAAGATGAAGATTCTGGCCGTGCTCGAGTCGCTGCCCGGTGTGGGCAAAGTGAAGGCTCGCAGAGCGATGGAGCGGATCGGGATCTCCGAGAGCCGCCGCCTGCGCGGGCTAGGAAGCCGGCAGCGGGGCCAACTGCTCGACGAGTTCGGCTGACCAACAGCGGTTGACGATCGGCGGTCGGCACGGCTGACCAACGCCGGCCTCGGTAGCCTCGCGGGGTGACCTCCCTCGAGGGCCGCTCGATCATCATCGTCTCTGGTCCGGGGGGCGCGGGCAAGGGCACAATCGTCGAGCAGCTCCTGGACCGCGACCCGCAGCTGTGGCTGTCCCGGTCCTGGACCACCCGTCCCCGCCGGTCCTCCGAGCCGGCTGGGGCCTACCGTTTCGCGGACCGGGCCACGTTCGAGGCCGCGATCGCGGCCAACGGATTCCTTGAGTGGGTGGAGTTCCTCGACTACCTGCAGGGCACGCCGGTTCCAGACCCCCCTGAGGGAGCGGACGTGCTGCTCGAGATCGACGTGCGGGGAGCGCGGCAGGCACAGAAGTTGTTGCCCGACGTTCTGTTGATATTCGTGGATGCGCCCAGCCCGGAGCATCAGCGGGCGCGACTCGAGCTCAGGGGCGACGACGCGGACATCATCGCTCGCCGGATGAACAAGACCGCGTCCGAGCGAGCCGAGGCTCTCGAGATGGGATACGAGATCGTCGTGAACGACGACTTGAGCGGGGCCGTGGAGGCCATTGAGCGCCTCATCGCCGCGGACCGAGCGCGGTGCCGGTCCACCTGAAGCGACCTCTAGCACCGCGGCAAGGCCCCCGTTTCAGTCCATCAGTCCGAACCCCGGGGACCGCTGGTAGCGTGAAGCTCCCTCAGTCGGCCCATCCAGCGGAGCGCGCCATGGCCCACGGCTACGACACGATGATGACCCCGGCTATCGAGGATCTCCTTGAGCGGACAGAGTCCAAGTTCATTCTCGTGACCCTCGCCGCGATGCGAGGCCGCGAGATCACCAACTACTTCGGTCAGCTCAGTGGTGGCATCGGAGTCTCCGTGCCGCCCCAGGTGGTCTCCACGTCGGCCAAGCCGCTGTCGATTGCCTTGGAGGAGATCGCAGCCGGCAAGATCGAGGCGGTCGAAGTCGACGCCGACGGCGAGCCACTCGCCGAACAGGCAGGCCCGCCCGAGGGAGCCCATCTCCTGGATGTGAGCGATCCGGAGCAGGGCGGCGCCGGGGGTGACTCCTCCGAGCCCGCCGGCCACGTCGGCGCCTGACAGGCGCACGATGAGCGCGCCCCGTCGCTCGCTGGCCACGGGAACGCCCGTCGTGGGCGTGCCGGCCCATCCGCTGAAGACGCCGTGAGCGCGCTCAATCGCCGGTGCGTAGTGCTCGGCGTCACCGGCGGTATCGCGGCCTACAAGGCGGTGGAGGTGTGCCGACGGCTAGTCGGCGAGGGGGCTCATGTAGTGCCGGTGCTAACCGCGGGCGCACTTCGGATGGTGGGGGAGACGACCTTCTCGGCGCTGGCCTCCGAACCGGCAGTCACATCGCTGTGGAACGACCCCTCTGGACCGATCCCCCACACTGCCGTGGGCCAGCGGGCGGACGCCGTGGTCGTGTGTCCCGCCACCGCCCGGCTGATCTCGGATCTGCGCACGGGCCGCTCCGGCGACGTGCTGACGGCCACCCTGCTCGCCACCCGGGCACCGGTGGTGCTGGCGCCGGCCATGCACACCGAGATGTGGGAGCAGCCCTCGGTCCAGGAAAACCTGGCCGTGCTCGTACAGCGGGGGGTCACCATCGTCGGGCCGGGCGACGGGCCGTTGGCAGGGGGCGACGCCGGACCGGGCCGCATGGCCGAGCCCGAGGAGATAGCGGCCGCGGTGGAGGCCGTGCTAACCGCTCCGGATCTGGCCGGTCGGCGGGTGCTCGTCACCGCCGGTGGGACCCGCGAGCCGATCGACGCGGTGCGCTTCGTCGGCAATAGGTCCTCCGGCAAGCAGGGCGCCGCGGTTGCTGCGGAGGCCGCGGCCCGCGGCGCCGAGGTCGTTCTGATCACCACGCAGAGCCAACGGATCCCAGCGGCGGCTCGGGTGGTGGCCGTCGACACGGCCGCTGAGATGGCCGCCGCGGTGGAGCTCGAGGCGCCCCGCGCCGATGTGGTGGTGATGGCGGCAGCCGTTGCTGACTTCCGCCCCGCGCGGCCTTCGGGCACCAAGCTCAAGAAGGACCGGGGCGTGCCCGCGATGGAGCTGGAGCCCACACACGACATCCTCGCGGCATTGGGCGCATCCAAGGGGCCCGGCCAGGTGCTCGTCGGATTCGCGGCCGAGACCGAGGACATCGAGGCGAACGCCCTAGCCAAGCTGCGCAGCAAGAATCTCGACGTGATCGTGGCCAACGACGTCTCCAAAGAGCAGGTCGGCTTCGGCCACGACACCAACGAGATCGTGATGTTCACCGCCGGCGGCACCCGCCACTATGTGCCACTGACCACCAAGCGGGAGGCGGCCCGGGCCGTGCTCGACGTGGTCGTCGGGCTCATGGGCCGGCCCGCCACCGGCGACGGGGGCCGCGTCGGCGGCCGGGACAGCTAGGACAGCCGGGAGAACCGTTGAGCAGTTGGACCTTCACCTCCGAGTCGGTTACCGAGGCCCATCCCGACAAGCTGGCCGACCAGATCTCAGACGCCGTCCTCGATGCCCTCCTAGAGGCTGACCCCGGCAGCCGAGTCGCCTGCGAGACGCTGGTTACCACCGGCCTGGCCGTGGTGGCGGGCGAGATACGCACCGAGGCCTACGTAGAGATCCCCAGCATCGTGCGCCGGACGATTTGCGCCGTGGGCTATGACAACGCCGTCTTCGGCTTCGACGGCAATACCTGCGCGGTGATGGTCGCCATCGACGATCAGTCGCCGGACCTCGTCCAAGGCGTGGGCGAGGGCGCTGGCGACCAGGGGATGATGTTCGGCTACGCCTGTGACGAGACCGACGTGCTGATGCCCCTGCCGATCCATCTCGCCCACCGGCTGGCCGAGCGCCATGCCGAGGTGCGCCGGGCCGGAACAATCCCGTACTTGCGGCCAGACGCCAAGACGCAGGTGACCCTGGAATACGAGGGCAGCCGACCGGTGCGCCTCCGGACAGTGCTGGTATCAACTCAGCACCGCGACGGCATCGACCGCGACCGGATGATCCTCCCCGACGTAACCGAGCAGATCATCAAGCCCGTGATCGGTGAGCAGTTCGCCGACGACGACTACGAGGTGATCGTCAACCCGTCGGGCCGGTTCGTGATCGGGGGACCGCAGGGGGACGCCGGCCTGACCGGCCGCAAGATCATCGTCGACACCTATGGGGGCATGGCCCGCCACGGCGGCGGCGCCTTCTCGGGCAAGGATCCCTCCAAGGTGGACCGCTCCGCCGCGTACGCGGCCCGTTGGGCGGCCAAGCACATCGTGGCCGCCGGCGCAGCGTCGCGCTGCGAGCTGCAGGTGGCCTACGCCATCGGCATGGCCGAGCCGGTCTCGCTGATGGTGGAGACCTTCGGCACCGAGACCGTGGACCGGGTCCGCATCGAGAAGGCCGTGAGGGACGTGTTCGACCTGCGCCCCGCGGCCATCGTGCGGGACCTACGCCTGCGCAGGCCCATCTACACGCCGACCGCCTCCTACGGCCATTTCGGCCGTCCCTGCCGCGACGGGCTGTTCACGTGGGAGAGCACCGACCGTCTCGACGACCTGAAGTCGGCTCTCGGCCTCTGAGCCCCGGCGCCCAGGGCCAACTCTCCTTCGAGGAGCCATCCGAGGAGCCCGCAGCGCCCGCTGGCGGCGGCGCGGCCCCGGGACTGCAGAAACCGGCCGAGTCCGCCGACGCCGACGCGGTCGTGGGGTCGCAGCAGCCGGCAGCGCCCGCGGAGGCTGTTCCGGAGCGGGTTGAGGGTGCCGCGGAGGTGTTGGTCGTTCGGGTGCTGCCCGATGTTGTCCGTCTCGACAAGACGTTCGACTACGGCGTTCCCGCTGCTTGGCACGCCGACGGCCGCGCCGACCGGCTGGCGGTCGGCGCGATCGTGCGCATCACCCTGGGCGGGCGCCGCTTGCGGGGCTGGGTTGCCGAGGTTGGTGTCGATCCGCCGGCTGGCGTCGAGGTCCTGCCTCTGGCCCAGCTCACCGGCATGGGCCCGCCCGCCGATGTGATGAGCCTGGCTGGCTGGGCCGCGTGGCGATGGGCCGGGCGGAGCGTGTCGCTGCTGCGCACCGCGTCCCCGCCCCGAGTAGTTGCCCGCCCGGCCCCGGCCCGCACCGTCGCGGCCGCGGACGCCGGTTTTCCTCAGCTCCATGACGACCTGTTCGAGCGTTCAGGAGTAGTGACCGTGCTGCGCTGTCCTCCCGCGGGCGACTACCTGCCGCTGGTCCGGGCCGCGGTCCGCCGGGGCGACGCGCTGATAGTCGTGCCCGGGCTCGCGGACGCCAGACGCATCGCAGCCCATTTGAGACGCCATGGGGTGCGGGTCGCGGCTGGATTCGACGATTGGGCTCAGGCCGCGGCTGGGGCCACGGTGGTCGGGACCCGTACCGCGGCGTGGCTGCCCATGCCGCGCCTGGCCGCGGTGGTGGTGCTTGACGAGCACTCCGAGAGCCTCCAGAGCGAGCAGGCCCCGACGTGGCACGCCCGCGACGTGGCTCTGGAGCGGGCCCGGCGGGCTGGGGCACCGACCGTGCTGGTGTCGCCTGTTCCGACGCTGGAGGCGCTGGAGGCGGGCGAGTTGAGGACTCTCGGCCGGGTCGCCGAGCGCGACGGCTGGCCCGTGGTCGAGGTGCTGGACCGTAGGCTCGAAGACCCGGTCCGGGGCGGCCTGTTTGCCGAGGGCCTGCGTGATCGTCTGGCTGCAGCCGGCGGCAGGGTGGCGGTTGTCCTCAACCGCAAGGGCCGCGGCCGACTCCTGGCCTGCAAGGCATGCGGGGAGTTGGCTCGCACCTCGGACGGCCGTGTGCCCATGAGGCTCGTTGACGACGAGCTGGTGGCAGCCGACGGCAGCGAGCGCCGCCCGGTGGTGTGCGCCCGGTGCGGGTCGACGGTGCTGCGCAACCTGCGCATGGGCGTCACCCGGGTCCGCGAGGATCTCGCTTCTCTCACCGGCGAGCCGGTGGGGGAGTTGACGGCGGACTCCGACGGGGTAGGTGCCGAGCGCATCGTTGTGGGCACCGAGGCGGTGCTGTGGCGTCTGGAGTCAGCGGCCGCAGTGGTGTTCCTGGACTTCGACCAGGAGCTTCTTGCACCCCGCCAGCGGGCTGCCGAGCAGGCTCTGGCCCTGCTGGCCCGAGGCGCTCGACTAGCCGGCGGGCGCCGAAGGGGCGGCCGCCTGGTGGTGCAGACCCGACAGCCCGACCATCCGGTGATCCGGGCCGCGGTAAGGGCTGATCCGTCGATCGTGGCCACCGTCGAGCAGGAACGGCGCCGGACCCTGGGCGTGCCGCCCTACGGAGCCCAGGCCAAGGTCTCCGGCCCAGGCGCAGAGGCATTCATCGCGGCGTTGCGAGAAGCGGCCGGCACGGCAGTGAGCATCCGAGGCCCCCTCGACGGGCAATTCCTGCTACGGGCGCCCAGCCACGAACCGCTGCTAGACCTGCTGGCCCACACCCCCCGACCAGCCGAGCGTCTGCGGGTCGAGGTAGACCCCCTACGGGTCTGACCGCACCTCCAGGAGCCGGTAACCCGATTTCGACTGCAGTCGGGTCACGCCATGGCCCCGATCGGCCAGCCACCGGGCCAGCGAGTCGCTGCCGAGGTGGCGGTGCACCACCAGGTGGGCCCGGCCTTCGGGCGCGAGCCGGTCGAGCCAGGTGGCTAGCAGGTCGTGCAGGGCGGGTTTGCCGATGCGAATGGGAGGATTGCACAGGATGCGGTCGAAGCGGCGGGTGGGATCCACTCCGTCTGGTCGGGCGACGGCCACGTTGCCGGCCCCGTTCGCGTCGGCGTTGCGGGCGGTCAGGCGCAGGGCCCGCTCGTTCACGTCCACGGCCAGCACCTCGGCCGCGGGGGAGCGCAGGGCGGCGACGCAGGCGATCGGGCCCCAGCCGCATCCCAAGTCGAGCACCCGCCGCTCGCCGACGGTCAGCGGCGGCGCCTCCGCCAGCAGCAGGCGGGTGCCCGCATCGAGCCGGTCGGGGGAGAACACCCCCGAATCGGTCACGAATCTGAGCTGCATCCCGCCGACTTTCACCACGATGGTTCGCGGTGAGGTGGCGGCCAGAGGCTCGGCCTCGAAGTACTGGCCGCTGGCGGGCTGGGCGACGGGATCGGCCACGCCGCGACGGTAGCCTCGGTGGCGGTGGCTCCCTATGACATTCGCATCATCGGCGACCCGATTCTGCGCCGCCGGGCCGCCGACATCACCGATGTGGATTCCACGCTGGTGCGCATCGTCGAGGGGATGGTCGAGACCATGTACAGCGCGGAAGGTATCGGCCTGGCCGCCCCTCAGGTCGGGGTGCAGAAGCGCCTGTTCGTGTGGGACCTTGGCGACGGACCCCGCACCATAGTCAACCCCCAGATCGTCGAGTCCGACGGCGAGTGGGTCTACGATGAGGGGTGTCTGTCGGTGCCCGGGCTGACCTGGGAGATCCTCAGGCCCAAGCAGGTCCATGTTGTGGGCCGTGACCTCGACGGCAATGAGATCTCCGTGGAGGCCGACGAGCTCGAGGCCCGCCTGTTCCTTCACGAGTTGGACCACCTCGACGGCACCTTGCTGATCGAGCGCCTCGACGAGGCCACCCGCAAGGCCGCGCTGCGCACGTTGCGCGAGCTGGGGATCGGGCCAGGCTCGACGCCCCCGTCCCGGTCGACGAACACAGGAGACGACGGGGCTTCGGGCGGTCTGCGCCTGCTGTGACGGCGCGCTGGCGCGTCGTCTACTTCGGCACCCCCGAGGTGGCCGTGGCGCCCCTGCAGGCCCTGTGCCGCGCCGGCCATGACGTGGCGCTGGTGGTCACCCGGCCTCCGAAGCGCCGGGGCCGGCGCCAGGAACCGACCCCCTCGCCGGTGGCGGACGCGGCTGCCGATCTTGGGCTGGCCGTGACTTGCGATCTCGATGATGCCTTGCGGGTCGAAGCCGATCTCGGCATCGTTGTCGCCTACGGCGAGCACATTCCCGATGGAGTACTCGAACAACGTCGCACCGTGAACCTGCATTTCTCTCTGCTGCCCCGGTGGCGGGGGGCAGCCCCGGTGGAGAGGGCCATCCTGGGCGGGGACGCTGAGGCCGGGGTGTGCTTGATGGACGTGGCCTCCGAGATCGACGCCGGGGCCGTGTACCGGCGGGTGTCGACCGAGGTCGGGCTCTACGAGACGGCCGACGAACTGCGGGCCCGGCTGTGCGATCTGGGCATTGGGCTGCTGCTGGACGCGCTGAGCGAGGGGTTCGGCGATCCGGTTCCGCAGGCGGGCGAGATGACCTGGGCCGACAAGATCAGCCCTTCAGAGCTGCGCATCGACTGGTCCGCGCCGGCCGAGCAGGTCCTGCGGCTGGTGCGGGTGGGCGGCGCATGGACGACCCACCGGGGCCGGCGGCTCAAGGTCCTGGAGGCCCAACTCGTGGCCGGCTCCGGCCGTCCCGGCTCCTCGGGCACGATCTCGCTGGGGCCTCGATCCGGTGATCGCCCCGCGGTCGAGGTCGCCACCGGACGCGGCGCGCTGGAGCTGGTGACCGTGCAGTCAGAGGGGCGGGCCGCAGCGCCGGCCCGCGACTGGACCAACGGGGCTCGCATCGTCGGCGGCGAGCGGTTCGACCAGTGAGCCGGCCTGCTCGCCGGGCTCGCGGTTCCGGTGGGGAGGCCGCAGGCCACAGTGCCAGACGCGTGGCCCTCGATGTGCTGGTTCGCGTCGACGCGGCGGGAGCATTCGCGAACGTGGCCCTGCCCGCAGCGCTGGCCCGGACCGACCTGGACGAGCGCGACCGGGCCTTCGCCACCGAGCTCGTCTACGGCGTCACCCGCCGCCGCCGAGCCCTCGACTGGGCGTTGGACACCTTCCTAATGACGCCTCCGCCCGCGGCCGCTCGGGCCGCACTCCGCATGGGCGCCTACCAGATCATCGAGCTGGGCACCCCGGCCTACGCGGCGGTGTCGGCCACAGTGGCGGCAGCCCCCCGCAGCCACCGGGGGCTGGTCAACGCCGTGCTGCGCCGGGTGGCTGACGCCGGCACACCGGACTGGCCCGACGATGCCACCCGGCTGAGCTACCCGGACTGGATGGTCGAGACGCTGGCCACCGATCTCGGCCGCACCCACGCGCTGGCCGCGCTGGAGTCGATGAACGGCCCGGCCCGGGTGCACCGGCGTCAGGACGGCTATGTGCAGGATCTGAGCTCCCAGCTGGTGGTTGACGCCATCGAGGCGCAAGCCGGCGATCTAGTAGCCGACCTGTGCGCCGCGCCCGGTGGCAAGGCCACCGGGTTGGCTGCGCACGGCGCGACCGTGGTGGCGTGCGACTCGCATCGGGGCCGGATCGGACGGTTGGAAGCCAACCGGAGGGCTCTGGGCGCCGAGTCGATGCATGTGGTGGCCGCCGACGGCCGGCGCCCGCCCTTGCGGCCCGGCCAGTTCGACGCAGTGCTGGTGGACGCGCCGTGCAGCGGTCTGGGAGCCCTGAGGCGGCGCCCCGACGCGCGCTGGCGCATGGAGCGATCGGCGGTGCCTCGGCTGGCCCAACTGCAGCGGGACCTGCTCGAAGCGGCCACCGGCCTGCTGCGCCCCGGCGGGCAGCTCGTCTACAGCGTCTGCACGCTCACCGCGGCCGAGACGCTGGCCGTGGCGGCGCACGCATCCAGAGATGATCGCCTGGAGTCGCAGCCGCCTCCGACAGGGCCGTGGAGGGCCCACGGCGGTGGTGCCGTGCTGCTACCGGACCCCGACCACGACGGAATGGCCCTGTTCCGCTGGCGCCGCCGCTAGGCGGTTTGCCGTTCGCCCTCTGAGTCGCTTTCGTCGCGAAATGTCGCGCTGATGGCCGGTTTTCGCGATGAGAGCTGTTGCGCGCGATATGGCTCCCGGACAAGGCGCCGTGTATGGGCGGTTGTGGCTAGGGTCGAAGCCGTGGGAAGCGGCGTCGGCGGCAGCGATTCCGGTCTGGAGGCCAAGGTGCTCACCGTGTCTGACGGCGTGGTGGAAGGCACCCGGCAGGACCGCAGCGGCCAGGCGCTGGAGGCCTGCCTCACCGAGGCTGGATGGCGTGTGATCGAGCGAGCCGCGGTTGCCGACGGCGTCGACTCGGTGGCGGGCGAGTTGGCCCGGCTGGCTGACGGGTTCCACGGGCTGATCGTCACCACTGGAGGCACCGGCTTCGGTCCGCGCGACGCCACGCCCGAGGGGACCAAGGCGGTGCTCGACCGCGAGGCGCCCGGCCTGGCCGAGGCTATGCGCCTCGTCAACCCGCTGGGCCGCCTGTCTCGGGCGACGGCTGGCACCGTCGGCACCGCGTTGGTGCTGAACACTCCCGGGTCGTCGAAGGGTTGCGTGGAGACGGTTGAAGCCGTGATCGGCGTCGTCGGCCACGCGGTGAGGCTCCTCGTCGACAACTACGACCCGCACCCCCACGGCGGGTGAGCCGCTGCACCTCAGGCCATCGGGCGCTGCAGGATGGTCAAAAGGCAGCGCGACGCCGGTGTGCCGGTAGCCTCACCGCCGTTGCCCGACGGCTCTAGGACCGCAGATGCTGAAGCTCGTTCTTCCCAAGGGATCGCTCGAGAAAGCCACCCTCGAGCTGTTCGAGGCCGCCGACCTGCCGGTGCAGCGGTCCTCCGACGTGGCCTACAAGGCCTCTGTGGCCGACCCGCGCATCGATGATGTGAGGATCCTCAGGCCCCAGGAGATTCCCGTGTACATCGCCGACGGTCTCTTCGACATCGGTATCACCGGCCGGGATTGGATAGAGGAGACCGGCAGCGAGGTGGTCTCGCTGGGCGAGCTGCAGTATTCCAAGGCCACGTCGCTGCCTGTCCGGGTCGTGCTGGCCGTGGCCGGTGACTCAGCCTTCCAGGGCATCGCGGACCTGCCTCAGGGGGTGCGGGTGTCGACGGAGTACCCGGAGCTGACCCGGCGATTCTTCGAGTCTGCGGGCATAGAGGCCCAGATCGCGCTGAGCTACGGGGCCACCGAGGCCAAGGTGCCCGACATTGTGGACGCAGTGGTCGAGATCACCGAGACGGGCCGGGCCCTGCGGGCCGCAGGGCTGCGGATCATCGACACCCTGCTGACCTCCTACACCGAGTTGATCGCCAACCCCGCGGCCGCGGCCGACGCAGACAAACGGCACGCCATGGGCCAGATCTACACGCTCCTTCAGGGTGTGTTGGAGGCCCGGGGCAAGGTGCTCGTGAAGCTCAACGTCGGCGCGGACGCCCTCGACGACGTGATCGAGATACTGCCGGCTATGAAGGCCCCCACCGTCAATGAGTTGTTCCGGGGCGCGGGCTACGCAGTCGAGACGGTTGTGCCCCGTAGCGAGATCAACATCCTGATCCCCGCCCTGCGTGACCTGGGGGCCTCAGACATAGTAGAAATCCCGATATCCAAGATCGTCCCATAGGAGGCCGCACAGATGGAGTGCCTGGCGGGGTTGGGTGGGCTTCTTCGTCTTCGTCACATCCAACAGAGGCAATCAATACGAGCATCGCTGCAGCGACCATCGCGGCACGCAACAAACCCTTGCTATGTGTTCTCTTGCGGCGAGTTCTCGCCATCTGATACTCCTTGATTTAGCAATACGCGACGCGTATCCACTCCTGTCGTACGGCAGCTCTGGCGACGTTCAGCATCACTTCTTCGTAACAGATAGATCCTTCCGGCGGGGTCCAGCCCGCCACGAAGTCTCCGTGGAACTGCGGATATTGACGCAATCCTTCCTTGGTTCCGTCCTCGCAGATCAGTGTTTTCAAGAAGGCGACCACTTGGCTGCGAGAGACACCATACGCCTCAGCCAATTCGTCAGTCTTCGGCCCGACAGATGCATCTATGACCGATGAGCAGCGCTCTGCATAGGTTGTAAGGCCCTCAGGCACCAGACGGCTGGCAGTGGTGGAGCAGTTCGCCCACAAATAGTCATCCGCATATGCGTTGCTGCATCGAATCGTGGGTGTCTGACATGGAGCGTCGCGATCTTCCCTGCGTACTGTCTCGCAGCACATTCAGGGTCCACGCCGAGTTCGAGTATTGGCCTCCCGAAGACATAGAGCACGTTGTGGCACCGCGGAAGGGTGGTCCAAGAAGCGCCGTCGTAGGGCTGCACCCAGCCGGGAGGAGGGCCTTCAAGAGCTTCTTTGTAACAGTCATACACGGCCTCAACAAAGGCGGGATGGTTCGGCGGAAACTTCGCGAACATGGTCGTTTCAAGTCTGTTGACTTCTGCTTCAGCGTCATCGAGCGGCTCGCCCGGAATGGGATGTGTCGGCCAACATCCAACCATGAACGGAGGCCCGTTCCAGTCGGGTCTGGACCGGTCGTATTCGTAAGCAGCCAAGTATCCGCACGGATACTGCCCGCCAGCGATCCTGTCCGCCTCGGCCTGCCTGACGGCATCCCACCACAACTTGATCCGGTCGCAACTGTCCGCCTCGCCTCTCACGACCGGCTCATAAAGACCCTCTCCCGCGTGGCCTACCAGCACAGAAACCAGACCGCTTAAAAACACTCCCGGCTGCGCACATCGGGACAGAGGCTCCGAGATTGGTCCCGTCACTACGACGATCTCGGGAACCTCAGGTTCGGGTTCTGGCCCGGGTGCGACGGTCGTGACAGTCGGCTCCGGCTCCAGGATTGGCTGCTCCTCGGGTTCTGGCTCATCGACTGGCTTGACGGCGACCGGTGTAGCCGTTTCTTCGGATCCTGGGTCGCTGTCGTCTGATACCGGTTCGACCTCTGGGGGATTTTCGCCGGCGGGGGCATCGGCGCTGTCGGCTGCAGCCACAGTCGTCGTGACGGCCGGCGCCTCGCCTGTCGGCCCTGCGCGTTTATGTGGGATTGAGGGTTGCTGGCACCGGTTGGGGTCATTATGTCACGAGGATGCCGCGGGCTTCGAAGTTGGTGGGGTTGGTGAAGCCGTGGGCGCTTCGGCGCAGCACTTGGAGGAGGTTGTTGATGCCTTCGATGCGGCCGTTGGAGGCCCGGTCGCTGTGGTGCCAGGCGAGGATCTCGTCGGACCAGGCGATGATGGTGTCGACGATGTCGTGGTATTCGGGCAGTTCGCGGGTCTCGTAGAGGTCGCAGAACCGTCTGAGGGCCTCGAGGGCGCCTTGGTGGTCGTCGGCGAGGTAGAGGCCGTGGAGCTCCTGCAGTGCCTGCCAGCCGGCTTTGAGGCGGGGGTGGGCGTCGAAGAGGGCGTCGAGGCGGGCCCGGTCTGTGTCTGTGAGGGTGTCACCGCGTCTCAGCAGCGCGAACCGGGCCCGGAACACTTCGGGCTCGAACGCGGGCTTGGAGCCTTCAGGGCGGCGCTGGATGTCGCGGCGCACCGCGGTGAGCCCCGCTGAGAACCATCTGACGACGTGGAAGCGGTCCAGCACGTGGCGGGCGTGTCCGAGGTGGGCGTCGATGGCGGACTTGTAGGCCTTGGAGCCGTCTGTGACGACGACTTTGACTCCCTTGCACCATCTGTGGCCTTGTTGCATCAGAAACGTCGACAGCGCAGCCGAACTGCGGTGCTCGACCATAGCCGGGGTCCGGCCGGTGTCGCCGTTGACGATCACCGTCACATAGCGGTGCCGTTCGCGCATCGAGGTCTCATCGACCAACAGCAC
>JAKZWH010000371.1:0-3706 GCA_047515615.1 Acidimicrobiales bacterium
GAGGCCTACAACCTCGGCCGCACCATGGCCATCGAGGGCGCCTACGGGCTGCTCGGGAAACCGGCCCCGGCGTTCGCGGTCGTGCCGGCCATTGGCGTCACCGCCGACAACATTGTCGAGGGCTACCGCCAGTCGCTGGTCGCAGATCCTCCCCAAGAGGTTCTCGACGCCCTCGGCGGCTAAGAGGCCGACTTGCCCGAAGCTCCGGTGGCGGTCGGGGTTGGACCGCTGCCGGCGCTGAAGGCAGGCTCAGTGAGGGACCCATGACCAACGACTCCGCCGCGGCCGGGCTGCTGCCTGCTGCCGTTCACCGGTGGCTGGCACGGCGGCGCCCGGAAGCGGGGCTGCGCCCGTACGTGGTGTACGCGGCCTCGGTGCTCATCTTCAGCCTGTTCGCGGTGATCCTGCGCAACGACGGGTTCCTGTCGGCCTCCAATCTTCTGAACATCGGCCGGCAGGCGGCCCCGATCGCGGTGATGGCGGTGGGTATGGCCTTCGCCCTGGCCGCGGCGGAGATCGACCTGTCGGTCGGATCGGTCGCGGCCCTCTCGTCGCTGGTGGCGGCCGAGGCGGTGGGCAGCTACGGGTTCGCGGCCGGCGCGGCCGCGGCGTTGGCGGTCGGAGCCTGCATCGGGCTCGCCAACGGCCTGATCACGGTGAAGGTGCGCATCCCGTCGTTCCTGGTGACCTTGGGGATGCTCGGCATCGTCAGCGGCATCGCCCGCAACATGAACAACCTTCAGTCGCTGCCGATCCGCAATGACACCTTCCTGGCCGTCTTCGGGGCCGGATCGGCGGGGCCGATCTCGTCGCTGCTGATCTGGACTGTCGTGGTCGGCCTGATCGGGCATCTCGTGCTGCACCAGCTCCGCTGGGGGCGCCATGTGCTGTCGGTGGGCGCCGACCGCGCCGCAGCCGGGGCGCTCGGCATCAACACCGCCCGGATACGGGTCACCGCGCTGATGACCAGCGCCGCCGCGGCCTCGTTCGCGGGCGTGCTCCTGGCGGGCCGGCTGGCCATCGGGCGCCACGACCTCGGCGAGAACCTGCTGCTCACAGTCATCGCGGCCGTGGTCATCGGAGGCACCAACCTGTTCGGTGGCCGGGCCTCGGTCGCCGGCGCCATAGCGGGGTCGGTGGTGATGGCCATGCTCAACAACGGCCTGATCCTGATGGGCCTGCGGGTCGCCGACCAGCTCATCGCCCGGGGCGCGATCATCATCTTGGCGGTGGCGCTGAGCATGCGAGAGCAGAAGGAGACCTGACGTGTTTCTTCGGTCCCTGCTGGCGCGCAACCCGCAGTTCGTGCAGGCCGCCGTCGAGTTCCATCAGGAGGGTCAGATACCGGCCAACAGCTGCGTGCTCGACCTCGACGCGATCGAGGCCAACACGGCCGGGCTGTGCCGGCAGGCCCACCGGCTCGGCCTCACCGTCTACGCCATGACGAAGCAGATCGGCCGGGCCCCGGGGGCGCTGGCCGCCATGACCTCGGGCGGCGTCGACGGCTTCGTTGCGGTGGACATGGCCTGCGCACGACCGATCGTCCGAGAGGGCCACAACCTCGGCCATCTCGGCCATCTGGTGCAGGTCCCGCGGGCCGAGGCCGGCGATGCCGCTGGGCTTGAGCCCGACTACTGGACGGTCTTCTCCGAGAACAAGGCCACGGAGGCCGCGGCCGCGGCCCATCGCCGCCGACGGTCCCAGCGGCTGCTGGTCCGGGTGTTTGCTGACAGCGACCAGTTCTACGCCGGCCACGAGGGCGGTGTGGCGCTCGACGACCTGCCCGCCATGATCGATCGCATCGCTGCGATGCCGGGAGCCGAGTTCGCCGGGCTGACCACCTTCCCGGCCCTGCTGTTCGACTCCGGCTCGGGCCGGGCCCGCATCACCCCCAACGTCGAGACATTGGCCCGGGCCGCGGAGATCGCCCGCCGCCGCCCGACATGCCCGCAGACGCTGGGGATAAACGCGCCGGGCACCACCTCTACCGAGGTGCTGGGCCTGCTGTCCGATTCCGGCGCCACCCAGGTCGAGCCCGGCCACGGGCTCACCGGCACCACCCCCCTGCACGCCGTCCGGGAGCTGCCCGAGCAGCCCGCGGTGCTCTACCTCAGCGAGGTGGCCCACATCCACCAGGGCGTGCCGCTGTGCTTCGGTGGGGGGCTCTATGTCGACCCGGTGTTCGGCGACTATCAGGTGCGGGCGGTGGTGGCCCACGACCCGTCGGAGATCTCGACGGAGCCCGTGGCGGTGGACATGCCCGATCCCGCGGCCATCGACTACTACGCCAGGCTTCATCCCGGCGACGGGCGCACGGTCGCCGAGGGTGCGACCGTGGTCTTCGGATTCCGGGTCCAGGCCTTCGTTACCCGGACGCTCGTCGTGGGCCTCGCCGGTGTGTCCAGGGGCGAGGCCCGGGTCGCGGGAGTCTGGAACGGCTTCGGAGACGAGGTCTCGGTTGGGGGTTCGCGATGACTGGGGCCGCCGCCGCACTCGAGGTGGAGGGCCTGTGCAAATCGTTCCGGGCGGTGCGGGCGCTCGACCATGTGGCGCTGAGGCTCCACTACGGCCGGGTCACCGCCCTGCTCGGCGACAACGGCGCTGGCAAGTCGACACTGGTCAAGTGCATCTCCGGCGTGTACTCGCCCGACGCGGGAGTCGTCAGGGTCGACGGGGCTGCGCGGGTCATCGCCTCGCCGGATGTGGCCCGGTCGCTGGGCATCGAGACGGTCCATCAGACGCTGGCCGTGATCGACCCCCTCGACGTGGTCGAGAACCTGTTCATGAACCGCGAGCACACCCGGGGCGGGCGGCTCGGCGCGTGGCTCGGGGTGCTCGACAAGAAGCGCATGCGGGCCGAGTCCGACGAGATCCTTGGACGTCTCGACATCCGCATCCCGTCGCTGCGCCGGCCGATGAGCGCGCTCTCGGGCGGACAGCGCCAGGCGGTGGCCATCGGCCGGGCGGTCGCCTGGGGCCAGCAGATCGTCCTGCTCGACGAGCCCGCCGCTGCGCTCGGGGTGGAGCAGGCGGCCCGGGTGCTGGATCTGATCCGAAGCCTGCGCGACTCGGGCGTCGCGGTGCTGCTCATCACCCACAACATGGACCGCGTCACCGAGGTGTGCGACCGGGCCGTGGTGCTGCGCCAGGGCCGCAAGACGGCGGAGGTTGAGTTGGGTGACGTGACAAAGGACGATCTCGTGGCCTACATAACCGGTGCCAAGACCGGCGACTCGAACCCATGAGCCGGCAGTCCGCCATACAGCTCGGCGTGGATGTCGGGGGCACCAGCATCAAGGCCGCCGTCGTCGAACTGAGCGCAGGCGAGTTGGCCGGAGGCATCCACACCGAGCCGACGCCGCCGACGGCGACACCTGGCGCGGTGGTGGCCGCGATCGACCGCATTGCCGCCGCGGCGGGCTGGTCGGGCCCGGTGGGGGTGGCCCTGCCGGGCGTGATAGACGGGTCGTCGCTGCGCCACGCCCCCAATCTGTCCACCGCATGGAAGAAGGACGGCGCGCTGGCGTGCCTGAGAGCCCCCGAGGGCGCCAACGCGGTGCTGATCAACGACGCCGACGCGGCCGGGCTGGCCGAGCTGACCTACGGCGACGCCGGACTCGACCGGGCCGGGCTCACCATCGTGCTCACGTTCGGGACAGGCATCGGCAGCGCCCTGCTCCACAACGGCGATCTCATCGCCAACTCC